>NZ_SOKV02000002.1:0-201117 GCF_004407025.1 Paracoccus sp. DMF | reverse complement strand
GCTCGACGCCCCAACCGGTCAGTCATTCCCAGATTGTCTCGGTTCCGCTCCCGCTTCCCCGTCCCGTCCGACGCTGCCGTCGTTCGGTGAGCGGGTATTTAGGCCGCGGCACAAACACCCGCAAGAGGGAAAAAACAAGAAAATGACAGTTTCTGCTAATGTGTTGAACGTAAACGATTTTCTTCGCCGATGGTTCACCGCCGCGACGACAGCGCGACCGCTCGGCGCCACCTAGCCGCGAGATCTGGACAGGCCCGGGACCAGCGAAATCCGCGCCAGACCCGGCAAACGCAGGGAAAGCAGCAGCAGAATCGCCCCGAGAATCATCAGGGGCCATGATTCCCAGACCTTCAGCGCCCAGAGCCAGTGAATCGCCGCCAGCAGGGCCGCGGGATAGATCAGGCGATGCAGGCGCCGCCAGTTCCGGCCCATGCGCCGGATCGAGAACCGGTTCGAGGTCACCGCCAGCGCCAGCAGCATCGCAAAGGCCAGCATGCCGAAGACCAGATAGGGCCGCTTCACGATGTCCCGCAGCATCTGCGCCCAGAGAAAGCCCATGTCGAAGACCACCCAGGCGAGCAGGTGGCAGCCGACATAGGCAAAGCAGATCAGCCCCAGCGCCTGGCGAAACCGCATCAGGTTGAGCCGCGTCAGCCGCAGCAGAGGCGTCACGGCCAGGGTCGCCAGCAGGAAATAAAGCGCGGTGCGTCCCAGCCGATGCTCGATGTCGCGGACCGGATCGACGCCCAAGCCACCCGCCAGCGTGTCCCAGACCAGCAGCGCCAGGGGAATCATCCCGCCCAGCCAGACCGCCCAGACCGGCAGGCGGCGCAGCCAGCCATTCAACCGCTGGATCAATAGTTCTTCCTCAGGTCCATGCCGGCATAGAGATCCGCGACCTGGTCGGCATAGCCGTTGAACATCAGCGTGTCCTGCCGGCCGCCGAACAGGCCGGCCCCGATGCGCCGCTCGGTGGCCTGGGACCAGCGCGGGTGGTCGACCTGCGGATTCACATTGGCGTAAAAGCCGTATTCGGAGGGTTGCAGCATCTGCCAGCTGGTCTGCGGCTGCTTGTCGGTCAGGGTGATCGAGACCACCGACTTGATCGACTTGAAGCCGTATTTCCACGGTACCACCAGCCGGATCGGGGCGCCGTTCTGATTGGGCAGCACCTTGCCGTAAAGCCCGGTCGCCAGGATGGTCAGCGGGTGCATCGCCTCGTCCAGCCGCAACCCCTCGCGATAAGGCCAGTCGATGCTGCGGCTGCGCTGGCCCGGCATCTGCGCCGGATCCTCGAGCGTGCGGAAGGCCACGTGTTTCGCCCCCGGCTGCACCCCGGCCTTGGCCAGCACCGAGGCCAGCGGCACGCCGAGCCAGGGGATGACCATCGACCAGGCCTCGACGCAGCGCAGGCGATAGATCCGCTCCTCGAGCGCCGAGTCGGGCACCAGATCCTCGACGCCGTAGCGGCCGGGCTTGTCGACCATGCCATCGATCGCGACCTGCCAGCCAGCGGTCTTCAGGCTGCCGGCATATTCGGCCGGGTCGGTCTTGCCGGTGCCGAATTCGTAGAAATTGTTGTAATGGGTGATGTCCTCGAAGCTGTTCGGCTTCTCGTCGGTCGAAAAGCCCGAGGGCTTGCCGCTAAGCCCCAGCGCCGGCGTCGCCAGCATGGCCAGCCCGGCGGCCAGGAAGCTGCGGCGGTTCAGGAAATCCGCCTCGGGCGTCACGTCGGACCAGTTGAGCTTCATGGCGCGTCCTTTCATCCAGCCCGGCCATGATGCCACCGGAGCCGGCGCAGGCCGATGAAATTCCGCGTGAACGGGAAAGGGCGGCCACCAGGGCCGCCCTTTCAAGGCTCAATGCAGCGGCGCGCGCGGGCCGCTTTCGCCGGCCTCGCCCAGATGGGCGCCGGTCACCCGGTTGCCGACGATCAGCCCGTCGGGCCCGGCGCCGACATGCACGGTCTGGCCGTCCAGCACCTCGCCGCCCAGGATCATCTCGGCCAGCGGGTTCTGCAGGCTGCGCTGGATCACCCGCTTCAGCGGCCGGGCGCCGAAGACCGGGTCATAGCCTTCGTCCGCCAGCCATTTCATCGCATCCTCGTCCAGGTCCAGATGGATGTTGCGCTGCGCCAGCCGGTGTTCCAGGCCCATCAGCTGGATCCTGACGATGCCGTCCATGTTCTCGCGCGTCAGGCGGTGGAAGATGATGATCTCGTCCAGCCGGTTCAGGAACTCGGGGCGGAAATGCGCCCGCACCGCGTCCATGACCTGCGACCGCGCCTGGCTCGAATCCGCGCCGTCGGGCAGCGCCGACAGCGCCTGCGCCCCCAGGTTCGAGGTCAGGATGATCAGCGTCTGCTTGAAGTCCACCGTCCGGCCCTGGCCGTCGGTCAGCTGACCGTCGTCCAACACCTGCAACAGCACGTTGAACACGTCCGGATGCGCCTTTTCGACCTCGTCGAACAGGATCACCTGATAGGGCCGGCGCCGCACCGCCTCGGTCAGCGCGCCGCCCTCGTCATAGCCGACATAGCCCGGAGGCGCGCCGATCAGCCGCGCGACCGAATGCTTCTCCATGTATTCCGACATGTCGATGCGGACCATGGCGCTGTCGTCGTCGAACATGTATTCGGCGATGGCCTTGGTCAGCTCGGTCTTGCCGACGCCGGTCGGGCCCAGGAACAGGAAGCTGCCCAGCGGCCGCTTCGGGTCATTGAGCCCGGCGCGGGCGCGGCGCACGGCATTGGCCACCGCCGTCACCGCCTCGGACTGGCCGATGACGCGCTTGCCCAGCACCTCTTCCATCTTCAAGAGCTTCTCGCGCTCGCCCTCCAGCATCTTGCTGGTCGGGATGCCGGTCCAGCGCTCGACCACCTCGGCGATCTGCTCGGGGCGCACGGCCTCCTCGACCATCGGACCCTCGTCCGGGCCCTCGGCCTCGGCCAGCTTCTTCTCCAGCCCCGGAATGATGCCATAGGACAGCTCCCCGGCGCGGGCCAGGTTGCCCTCGCGCTTGGCCTGGTCCAGCTCGGCGCGGGCGCGGTCGAGTTGCTCCTTCAGGTTGCGCGAGCCTTCCAGCCTGTCGCGCTCGGCCTGCCAGCGCGCGGTCATCGTGGCCGAGCGCTCCTGCAACTCGGACAGCTGCCTTTCCAGCTTCTCCAGCCGGTCCTTGCTGGCGGCGTCGTCTTCCTTCTTCAGCGCCTCGGCCTCGATCTGCATCTGCAGGATCTGGCGGTCGAGCTGGTCCAGCTCCTCGGGCTTGCTGTCCACCTCCATGCGCAGCCGGCTCGCCGCCTCGTCCACCAGGTCGATGGCCTTGTCGGGCAGGAAGCGGTCGGTGATGTAGCGATGCGACAGCTGCGCCGCCGCGACCAGCGCCGCGTCGGAAATGCGCACGCCGTGGTGCAGCTCATACTTTTCCTTGATGCCGCGCAGGATGCTGATCGTGTCCTCGACCGTCGGTTCCAGCACCATGACCGGCTGGAAACGCCGGGCCAAGGCCGCGTCCTTTTCGATATACTTGCGGTATTCGTCCAGCGTGGTGGCGCCGACGCAATGCAGCTCGCCGCGCGCCAGCGCCGGCTTGATCAGGTTCGCGGCATCCATGGCGCCATCGGTCTTGCCAGCCCCGACCAGCACATGCAGCTCGTCGATGAACAGCACGATCTCACCGGCGGCATCCTCGATCTCCTTCAGCACGGCCTTCAGCCGCTCCTCGAACTCGCCGCGATATTTCGCGCCGGCGATCAGCGCGCCCATGTCCAGCGCCCAGAGCTGCTTGTTGCGCAGCGATTCGGGGACGTCGCCGTCGATGATGCGCAGCGCCAGGCCCTCGGCGATGGCGGTCTTACCAACGCCGGGCTCGCCGATCAGCACGGGGTTGTTCTTGGTGCGGCGCGACAGCACCTGCATGGCGCGGCGGATTTCCTCGTCCCGGCCGATGATCGGGTCGATCTTGCCGTCGGCGGCCGCCTCGGTCAGGTTGCGGGCGTATTTCGACAGCGCCTCATAACTGTCCTCGGCGCTGGCGGTATCCGCCGTGCGGCCCTTGCGGACATCGTTGATCGCGGCGTTCAGCGCCTGCGCCGTGACCTTGCCGGCGCTGAGCGCGTCGCGCGCATTGGTGTTGACGACGGCCAGAGCGGTCAGGATGCGCTCGGCCGGAACGAAACTGTCGCCGGCCTTCTTGGCCAGCTTCTCGGCCTCGTCCAGCACGCGCACCATCGAGGGGTCGACATAGACCTGACCCTGCCCGCCGCTGACCTTCGGCTGCTTGCCCACGGCCAGGTCGACCGCCTGCCGCACCGCCTGGGCATCGCCCCCGGCGCGCGCGATCAGGTTGCTGGCGAAGCCCTGGTCGTCATCCATCAGCGCCTTCAGCAGATGCTCGGGCATCACGCGCTGGTTGTCCTCGCGGATCGCAATGGTCTGGGCGGCTTGCAGAAAACCGCGCGAGCGTTCCGTGAATTTTTCCATATCCATATGAAAATCCTTTCCTCAGCCCCCGCTTTGGACCGCCCGCAATGGCACGGCCCGGCTCGGGTCTGCCTGTGACATGGGCAAGGACAAACGGGGTTTCAAGACGACCGGTTCCCCCTTATAACCGCGCCGTTTGTCGCAGCCTTGGGTGAAACATGGATGACCGTCTGATCGTGGCGCTGGACGTGCCGAATGCGCTGGCCGGGCTGGAGCTGGCCGAGAAGATCGGCGACGCCGCCAGCTTCTACAAGATCGGGCTGGGCATGCTGACCGGCGGCGGCCTGGCGCTCGCCAACGAACTGAAGCAGGAACATGGCAAGCGCATCTTCCTCGACATGAAGTTCTTCGACATCGGCGCGACGGTGCAGGCGGCGGTCAAGGGCATTGCGCAATACGACCTCGACTTCCTGACCGTGCACGGTGACCCGCATGTGGTGCGGGCGGCGAAACAGGGCGCGGCCGGGTCGAACCTGAAGATCCTTGCCGTGACTATCCTGACCTCGCTGGACCGCGCCGACCTCGATGCCGGGCTGATCGTGCCGGGCGACCTGGCCGAGATCGTCGCCACCCGCGCCGCCCGCGCCTTCGAGGCCGGGGCCGACGGCGTCATCGCCAGCCCGCGCGAGGCAGCAGCGATCCGCGCCCTGCCCGAATCGGCGGGCCGGCTGATCGTCACCCCCGGCGTGCGGCCGGCAGGCGCCGAGGCGGGCGACCAGAAGCGGATCGAGACGCCTGCCACCGCCATCGCCAGTGGCGCCGATCATATCGTGGTCGGCCGCCCGATCTGGCAGGCCGCCGACCCGCGCGCCGCCGCGCAGGCGATCCAGGCGGAACTCGCCTGATCAGGCGAAATTCTGCTGCCAGACCGGGGCGATCTCGGGCCGCGCCGCGGTCGCCTGGGCGCAGGCCCAGACCTTGGGCGCCTGGGCCTGGAACCACTCCGGGCCGGGCCGCCAATTGGTCATTGCCGCCGCATAGACATCCAGCGCCGAGAAACGCTCGCCCAGCAGCCAGGGCGTGCCGGCCGGCCTTTCCAGGATCGACCACAGCTCCTGCAGCCGCGTGGTGCTGGCCTCGGCCAGCTGCTTCTGCGCCGGTTCCTCGGTCAGGAAGCGCGCCGGATCGTCGCCGAAGGTGAAGCAGGGATAGACCTGCGCCACCAGGAAGATCAGCCAGCGCAGGAACTGCGGCCGCCCGGGCGCATCCGGCCCGGGCACCAGATCGTCGCGCCCGGTCAGATCGGCCAGGTGCAGGGTGATCGCGGCGGTCTCCGACATCACCCGACCGTCGGGCAGGATCAGCACCGGGATCTGCCCGGCCGGGCTGATGCGCATCAGCGCCTCGCGCGCCTGCTGGTCGATGAACAGGTCGGCGACCTCGACCGGCTCGAAGCCGATCCCGTAATGCGCCAGTTGCATCTCGACAATGGCCGAGCCCCAACCGCCGCGCCGGTAAAGCTGCATCACGGACATGACATGCTCCATGCTGGCTCGCCCATGCGATTCGGGGCGGATCATGCACGGCCGGCGCCGATTCTCAAATATCCGCGCTGGCCTCGGCAAGGATCAGCCGCACCCGCTGCCGGAAATGCGGCACCGCGCGGGGATGGGCGATGAATTCCTGGACAGGCATCATGCGCCATTCCTGCCCCTCGTCGCCAAAGCGGATGGCGGCGATTTCCTCGGGGCGAAGCTGGCCGTGGAACATCCAGCTTTGCCGGCCGGGGTCGTTCCAGGCGGCAAAGGCGCGGCCGGTCAGCCGCCCGGGCGGCAGGCGCAGGCCGAATTCCTCGTGAAGCTCGCGCAGGCCGCAGGCAAGCGGCGTCTCGCCCGGCTCGGCCCCGCCGCCGGGCAGATCCCAATGCGCCGGAAACGGGATATGCGGAAAATCGTCGCGCAGGCAGGCCAGCAGGCAGCCGGCATGGGTCAGCACCAGCTTGGCGCCGATGAAGCCTAATTGTCGTTGATGTCGCGGGTCCAGCGCCGCACCTCGCCCCGGCTGGTGCCAAAGATGCGGCGCAGGGCCAGCCAGATCAGGCCGGTCAGCACCGCGGTCACCACCAGCGCCAGCGGCAGTCCGCCGGTCCAGAGCCCGACCAGCAGCGCCAGACCCATCAGCCCGACCGCGATGGCGGCGCCCAGGAAGAACCAGCCCGGCAGCGCCAGTTCCAGCGCGGCCAGCGCCAGCCCGACGGCGATCCAGATCCAGCCGTTCATCATGGCCGCGGCCCCCGGAACAGCTTGAAGGCGTCACCCATGACCTCGACGGCCGCGGCGGGCAGGATCACCGTCTGCTTGCCCTGGCCCTTGCCGACCTCGGCCAGGGTCTCGACCTGCTTCATCGCCACCTGATATTGCGCGGCCTCGATGCCGCCGTCGCGGATGGCGGCGGCGATGGCATTGGTGGCATAGGCCTCGGCATCGGCCAGGATGCGCTTGGCCTTGGCCTGCTGCTCGGCGGCGTAAAGATCGCCGTCGGCGGCCAGTTCCACGGCGCGGCGGCGGCCCTCGGCCTCGGTGACCTGGGCGCGGCGGGCGCGCTCGGCGTTCAGCTGCTGCAGCATGGCGGCGCGGGTCGCCTCGTCCAGGTTCACGTCCAGGATCTCGGCCCGCGTCACCTCGATGCCCCAGTCGTCGACGATATTGGCCAGCGATTCGCGGATGCGCTCGATCAGCGGGGCGCGGTTCGACTGCACCTGGTCCAACTCCATGGTGCCGATCTCGGACCGCACGATGCCGGCGACGGTGGTGGTGATCGCCGCATCGACGTCGCGGATGCGATAGACGGTCTTTTCCGGCTCGATGATGCGGTAGAAGACGCTGGTTTCAACCTGCACCAGCACGTTGTCCGCCGTGATCGCATCCTGGCGCGAGGTCGGCAGCTGCCGTTCCAGCACCGAGATCCTGTGCGCCACCCGGTCGAGGAAGGGCACGATGAAGTTGATCCCCGGCCCCAGCACCGCATGCAGCCGACCGAAGCGCTCGACGACGAATTTCTCGGATTGCGGCACGATGCGCACGGCGCGGCTGACGGCGAAGAAGATCACCACCGCCAGCACGATCAGGGCGATGTTCCGGCTGAGCAGATCCGAGAGTTCGGGCGGCATCGGCAGTCCTTTCTATTCGGCGGCGATGGCGCCGTCGGTCGCATCCGGTCGCAGCCGGGCCAGCCGCGCGACGACACGGGCGAAGCGGGCTTCGAACTGCGCAAAATCGGCGCGCGGCTCGATCCGGCCCTCGTCCATGTAAAGCGAGCGGTCCAGTTCCAGCTGCACGACATGGATATTGTCGCGCGGCCTGCCATAGGTCGCAGTGACATAGGCGCCGGCAAAGGGCGAGTTGCGACGGACGCGGAAGCCCTCGGCCATGGCGGCCTCGGCCACGGCGGCGCTGATGCGGGGGGCGGCCGAGGCGCCGTTGCGGTCGCCCAGCACCATGTCCGGGCGCGGGCGCGGCAGATGCGCCAGCGCGTCGCGCGGCATGGAATGCATGTCGATCAGCACCGCGCCGCCGAAGCGCGCCACCGCCTCGTCGATCAGGCCCGAAAGCGCGCGGTGATAGGGATGCCAGAAACGCGCGAGCCGGCTTTCGGCCTCGGCCCGCGGCATCGGCCGGTCGTGGATGGAACGCCCCTGCGAGACGACGCGGGGAATCACCCCCAGCCCGGCCATGATGCGCGGGTTCATCGCCGGCGGCGTGGCGCCCTGCACCACCAGCGGGTCGATCTCCTCCGGGCCCCGGTTCAGGTCCACGACCGAGCGCGGCACCCGCGCGGTCAGCAGCGCCGCGCCATGGTCGGGCGCGCGCCGAATCAGCCGGTCGACGAAGGCATCCTCGGACGAACGCAGCTGCTGCGCATCCAGCCGCGATTCGGCCAGGAACCAGTCGGGATAGGCGCAGCCGGAATGCGGTGAGGCAAAGATCACCCCGCCCTGCCAGCGGTCCGGCCTTGTCAGGTCATATACGCTGTCTTCGCTGTCCATTCCCCAGGGTTCCGCGCGTGGCCCCGGCGTCGATTCCGGGCAGAAAGACTGAAAGCCATTCGCCCGCGAACCGCAAGCGCGAAAGCCGGCGATTGAGGGCTTGAAACCCCGGGAGGAGGTGGCTATAGACACGCGGACCAAGGCGATCCGGCGGGTTTTCTCGCAGAATCACCTGTTCGTGGGCGGTTAGCTCAGCGGTAGAGCACTACGTTGACATCGTAGTGGCCACTGGTTCGATCCCAGTACCGCCCACCATTCTGTTTCGCGCCGCCGGTGCCTGCCGGCGGTATTTCGTTTTCAAGGCGCGACCTAGCGATGCGCCGCGATAGGAGAAGACCGATGAAGGTTCGCAATTCGCTCCGCTCGCTCAAGAGCCGCCACCGCGATTGCCAGATCGTGCGCCGCAAGGGCCGGATCTATGTGATCAACAAGACCAACCCGCGCTTCAAGGCCCGCCAGGGCTGATCCGCGGCTTGATCGCTGTTTTCGAACGCCCGTCGCACGGTTGTGCGGCGGGCGTTCTGCCGTTCCGGCTGGCGCGGTCGCTGGTGGGGGCCGACTGCCCCCACGCCCCCGTGGATATTTTTCCAAGAAAGAAGTCCTAGAAGCGGGACAGGATCAGGCCGCCGCCGACCATCAGCGCCGCCAGCACCCGCGGCAGCGAGATGTCGCGGATGGGCAGGCCGAAGGCACCGGTGCGGTCCAGGATGATGGCGGCGAGGATCTGGCCCAGCGCCAGCGCGCAAAGCGCCGTCAGCGCGCCGAGGCGCGGCAGCGTCCAGACCATGGTCCAGACATAGAAGGCGCCAAGCGCGCCGCCGGCCCACATCCACCATTCCATCGAACCGGCGCGCAGGAAGGCCCGGCCCTGACCCAGGCCGATGGCGGCCAGCGCCAGGATGCTGAAGCCGACCCCGAAAGAGATGGCGGCGGCCGCCAGCGGGCTTTGCACGCCGCGGCCCAGCGCCGCATTGATCGGCGCCTGGACCGCGATGCAGACCCCGGCCAGCGTCACCAGCCCGGCGAGCAGCAGATATGGCATGGCTTTTCCCCTTGCGACGCATGTCCTGCGCGGGAATAGCCCCTGCCGGGCCGAAGGGCCAGCCTTGCGCCGCCGGCGTCAGTCGTAGCTGCGGCGGTCCTCGATCACCTTGCCGTCGTTCGGCAGCGAGCCCGGCGCGACCAGCTCGATGCGACCGCGCAGCTTCAGCGTGTCGAAGACCGCGCCCTCGTAGCGCGCCGCGTCCTGGGCGCCGGTCTCCAGCAGCACCGTCATCACGTCCATGTCGCCGGCGCGATCGGCCACGACCCGGGCGCGGGTGATCTCGGCGTGGCGGGCGACCAGCGCCGCGACCTGCTCGGGGCGCACGAACATGCCCTTGATCTTGGTGGTCTGGTCGGCACGACCCATCCAGCCCTTGATGCGCATGTTGGTGCGACCGCAAGGGCTGGTTCCCGGCAGCACCGCCGACAGGTCGCCGGTGGCGAAGCGGATCAGCGGGTAGTCGGGGTTCAGCGTGGTGACCAGAACCTCGCCGACCTCGCCCTCGGGCACCGGGTCGCCGGTGCCGGGGCGGACGATCTCGACGATCACGCGCTCGTCCACGATCATGCCGTCGAGCGCCGGCGATTCATAGGCGATCAGCCCCAGGTCGGCGGTGGCATAGCATTGCGTGCAGGCGATGCCCCGCTCGGCATAGGCCTGGCGCAGGCTGGGAAACAGCGCCCCGCCCGAGACCGCGGCGCGCGAGAACCGCATGCGCTCGCCCATCTCCTCGGCCTTGTCGAGGATGATCTTCAGGTAGTCGGGCGTCCCGGCATAGGCGGTGGTGCCGATGTCGACGCCGGCACGGACCTGCAATTCGGTCTGGCCGGTGCCGGCCGGCAGCGTCGCGGCGCCGACCGCGCGGGCGGCGCTTTCGAACATCATCCCGGCCGGGGTCAGGTGATAGCCGAAGCAGTTCTGCAGGATGTCGCCCGGGCCGATGCCGGCGGCATGCAGGAAGCGACCCAGCCGCCACCAGTCGCCGTCGCGCCGGCCCGGCTCATAGATCGGGCCGGGGCTCTGGAAGATGTTCTCGAAATCCGCGGCCGGGCGCGTGGTGAAGCCGCCGAAGGGCGGCGCCGCCTTCTGCGCGGCCGAAAGCTCGGACTTGCGCAGCACCGGCAGCCGGGCCAGCGCCGCGCGACCGGTCACCGATGGCGCATCGACGCCGGCAAGCAGCGCGGCCAGCCCCGGTGCGGATTGCGCCCGGGTCACGGCGCGCGGCAGTTCGGCCGCCAGATCCCTGTCCCGCGCCTCGGGGCTGCGGGTTTCCAACTGGTCATAGAAGCTCATGGGGTGCCTTTCCGAACTCAGGCCAGCCAGCGCTTGCGCCGGCGATAGCTGCGCACGTCGCGAAAGCTCTTGCGGCCCTGATCCGACATGCCGAGATAGAATTCCTTGACGTCCGGGTTCTCGCGCAGCGCCTCGGCCGGCCCGTCCATCACCACCCGGCCGCTTTCCAGGATATAGCCGTAATGGGCATAGCGCAGCGCGACATTGGTGTTCTGTTCGGCCAGCAGGAAGGTGACGCCCTCGCCCTCGTTCACCGCGCGGACGATCTCGAAGATCTGCTCGACCAGCTGCGGCGCCAGCCCCATGCTGGGCTCGTCCAGCAGGATGCATTCCGGCCGCGACATCAGCGCCCGGCCCATGGCGCACATCTGCTGCTCGCCGCCCGAAGTATAGCCGGCCTGGCTTTTCCGGCGTTCCTTCAGGCGCGGGAAATAGGCATAGACCATCTCCAGGTCGCGGGCGATCGCGGCCCGGCCGTCGCTGCGGGTATAGGCGCCAGTCAGCAGGTTTTCCTCGATGGTCAGGTGCTCGAAGCAATGCCGGCCCTCCATCACCTGGATCACGCCCTTCTTGACCAGGCTGGCCGGGTCCATGTCCTGCACGCGCTGGCCGCGATAGCTGATCGCGCCCTTGGTGACCTCGCCGCGCTCGGAATGCAGCAGGTTCGAGATCGCCTTCAGCGTCGTGGTCTTGCCGGCGCCGTTGCCGCCCAGCAGCGCGGTGATGCCGCCCTTGGGCACCGACAGGCTGACGCCCTTCAGCACCAGGATGACGTGGTTGTAGATCACCTCGATATTGTTGACCTCGAGCAGGGTCTCGCGGTCGGGCGATGCGTCGAACATGGCTTTTCCCCTTGCATGGGTGGCCCCGGCGGCGGACCGCCGGGGTGCGGGCTCAGCAGCGCGGCGTGATGCCGGCTTCCTTGGCATAGGCCTCGCTGTCCTCGAGGATCAGCGGGTCGAGGATTTCCTGATCCGGCGCGGTGAACTCGGTGATCAGCGTCCATTTCTTGGCCGCCGCGTCCCATTGCTGCAGCCGCGCCATGCCGCTGCCGCCGTGGTTGTCGCAGCTCATCTTGATCTCGGGGCCAAAGTCCGGCAGGCCGATCTCGGTCAGGCGCTCGGGGGTGATGTCCAGCGCCTCGAACCCGTCGCGCAGCTGGGCGGCGTTGATCTCGGCGGTGCCGGCCAGTTCCTGCGCCTTCCTGATCGCCTCGGCGATGACCACGGCGGCATACATGCCGCGCGAATAGAGCGCGGACCCGACGAACTGTCCGCCCTGCGAGGCCTTGCCCGGCTCGACGACGAATTTCTGCATGTCGGCGTAAAGCGGGTAATCGGTGCCGACGCCGTTGAAGGTCAGCGACTTGTAGCCGTTCGCGGCGGCGCCGACCGGCAGCACGTCAACCTCGGAGCCCGACCACCAGATGCCGATGAAATTCTCCATCGGGAAGCGAATGTTGGCGGCCTCCTGGATCGCGGTCTGGTTCATCACGCCCCAGCCCCACATGATGACGTAATCCGGCTTGTCGCGGCGGATCTGCAGCCATTGGCTTTTCTGCTCCTGTCCAGGCGGGTCGATCGGCAGCTCGGTCAGGGTGAAGCCGTGCTTCTTGGCCAGTTCCTGCAGGGTGCGGATCGGCTCCTTGCCATAGGCCGAGTTGTGATAGACCAGCGCGATCTTCTTGCCGTTCAGGTCGCCGCCGTTCTGGTCCAGCAGGTATTTCACCGCGACCGAGGCGCCGTCCCAATAGTTCGCCGGGGCGTTGAAGATCCATTCGAAGACCTTGCCGTTCTTGGCCGAGGTCCGGCCGTAGCCCGGGGTGTAAAGCGGGATCTTGTCGGCCGAGACCTTGGGGATCAGCTGATAGGTGATGCCGGTCGACAGCGGGTTATAGACCAGCGCGCCATTGCCCTTGGTCGCCTCATAGCATTCGACGCCCTTTTCGGTGTTATAGGCGGTCTCGCATTCCGGGGTCAGCACCTTCTGCCCGCCGATGCCGCCGTCGCGTTCGTTGAGCAGAGTGAAATAGTCGTTGAACCCGTCGGCATATTGCGTGCCGTTCGCGCCATAGGGGCCGGTGCGATAGCTGAGGTTCGGCACCACCAGGTCGGCCATGGCCGGTGCCGCCGCCATGACGGCGCCCAGCGCCAGGCTTGCGAGTTTCAGTTTCATCTTGGTCTCCTCCCCAAGGGTTTTCATGCGCCGGTTGTCCGGTCGTTAATGCGGGAACGGCCAGAGCCGCAGCTTCTCCTTCGTCAGCCGCCACAGCCGCGCGAGGCCATGCGGCTCGACGATCAGGAAGAAGACGATCAGCGCGCCGACGATCATCAGCTCGATATGGGCGGCCAGGTCGGTCGGCCAGCCGAGTTGCGCCACCAGCACGTTCTTCAGGAACACCGGCAGCAGGACCAGGAAGGCCGCGCCGGCGAAGCTGCCGAAGATGCTGCCCAGGCCGCCGATGATGACCATGAACAGGATCAGGAAGCTCTTGTTGATGCCGAAGGCCTCGCTGGCCTCGGCCGCGCCCAGGTAAACCGAGAACAGCAGCGCCCCGGCGATGCCGACGAAGAAGCTCGAGACGGCAAAGGCCGACAGCTTGGCGGTCAGCGGGTTCACTCCGATGATCTCGGCCGCGATGTCCATGTCGCGGATCGCCATCCACTTGCGGCCCACGCTGCCGCGCGTCAGGTTGCGTGCCACCCAGGCCAGCACGATGGCAAAGACCAGGCAGGTCAGGTATTTCGCCGAGGCCGTGGTGGCCGGCCCGGTGATCGCCCAGCCGAACATGGTGCGTTCCGGCGCGTTGATCTGGCCCGAGGCGGAATAGTTGTAGAACCACGGCACCTTGTTGAAGAGCCAGACCAGGAAGAACTGCGCCGCCAGCGTCGCCACGGCCAGATAAAAGCCCTTGATCCGCAGGCTGGGCAGGCCGAAGAGCACGCCGACCACCGCGGTAACGGCGCCCGCGACCACGATCAGGATCACGATCGGCACGCCCGGGAAGGCGGTCATCAGCTTGTAGACCGCATAGGCCCCCACCGCCATGAAGCCGCCCGTGCCCAAGCTGACCTGGCCGGCATAGCCGGTCAGGATGTTCAGCCCGATGGCCGCAATGGCATAGATCAGGAAGGGCACCAGCACCGCATTGGCCCAGTAACTGTCGATGACCAGCGGCACGACCAGGAAGGCCACGGCCAGGATGGCGTAATAGGCCCAGCGGTCCAGCCGGATCGGGAAGGTCTGGCCATCGTCGCGATAGCTCGTCTTGAAGTCGCCCGCCTCACGATAGAACATCCGCCCCTCCCGGCTTTGCTGCTGGCTGGTGGGGGCTTCGCGCCCCCACACCCCCGCGGGATATTTTCACAAGAAAGAAGGTCGGTGCCGCGCGCGGCTTCTTTCTTGTCCAAATATCCCCGCCGGAGGCATAGAATCTTTTCATGGCTACACCCGCTCGATGATGCGCTCGCCGAACAGGCCCTGCGGCCGGAAGACGAGGAAGAGCAGCGCCAGCACATAGGCGAACCAGTTCTCGGTCGCGCCGCCGACCAGGGGGCCGACGAAATATTCGAACAGCTTTTCGCCCATGCCGATGATCAGCCCGCCGACGATGGCGCCGGGGATCGAGGTGAACCCGCCCAGCATCAGCACCGGCAGCGCCTTCAGCGCGATCAGCGACAGGCTGAACTGCACGCCGGACTTGGTGCCCCACATGATGCCCGCGACCAGCGCCACGAAGCCGGCGATGGACCAGACCATGATCCAGATGAATTGCAGGCTGATGCCGACCGACAGCGCCGCCTGGTGGTCGTCGGCCACGGCGCGCATCGCCCGGCCCTGCTTGGTATATTGCGAAAAGCCGACCAGCGCCGCGACCAGAAGCGCCGCGATCACCGCCGCCCAGATGTCGAGCCGGTCGATGAAGAAACCATAGCCCAGCCAGTCGTTGGTTAGCGTCTCGGCGGTTTCCGAGATGCCCTGCGGCAGGCCCACGTCCAGCGTCTTGACATCGGCGCCCCACATCACGTCGCCCAGGCCTTCCAGGAACCACGCCAGGCCGATGGTGGCCATGAACAGGATGATCGGTTCCTGCCCGACCAGGTGCTTCAGCACCAGCTTCTCGATGGCGATGCCGAGGCCGACCATGACCAGCGCCGTCAGCGCGATGCCCAGCAGCGCCGGCACGGTCCAGCCGAAGCTGGAGACATGCGTTCCGAAGGCCGCGTTGATCAGATGGGCGAAGGGCACCCGGCCCTCCATGATGCCGACCAGCGTCATGGCCGCGAACAGCGCCATCACCCCCTGGGCATAGTTGAAGACGCCCGAGGCCTTGTAGATCAGCACGAAGCCCAGCGCGACCAGCGAATACATCACCCCGGCCATCAGCCCGTTGACCAGGACCTCGCTTGCGTAAAGGAATTCCATCCGCGCCCCCTATGCGTGTTCCACGCCCAGATAGGCGCTGATGACTTCGGGATTGTTGCGCACCTCGTCCGGGGTGCCGTCGCCGATCTTGCGGCCGTAATCCATCACCACGACCCGATCCGACAGATCCATGACCACGCCCATGTCGTGCTCGATCAGGGCGATGGTGGTGCCAAATTCGTCGTTCACGTCCAGGATGAAGCGGCACATGTCCTCCTTCTCCTCGACGTTCATGCCGGCCATCGGCTCGTCCAGCAGCAGGATGCGCGGCTCGGCCGCCAGCGCCCGGGCCAGTTCGACGCGCTTCTTCAAGCCATAGGGCAGCCGGCCCACGGGCGTCTTGCGGATGTTCTGGATTTCCAGGAAATCGATGATCTTCTCGACCTGCGCGCGGTTTTCCACCTCCTCGCGCTCGGCCCGGCCCCACCACAGGGCCTGGCTCCAGAGCGGGGCGTTCATCTTGTTCAGCCGCCCCGTCATGATGTTGTCCAGGACCGACATGCCGTCGAACAGCGCGATGTTCTGGAAGGTGCGCGCCAGCCCCAGCCGCGCCACCTCATAGGGTTTCATCGCCGGGCGGCGCTTGCCCTCGAACCAGATCTCGCCCTCCTGCGGGACATAGAAGCCCGAGATCACGTTCAGCATCGAGGATTTTCCGGCGCCGTTCGGGCCGATGATGGCGCGGATCTCGCCCTCGCGGATGTCGAAGCTGATGTCCTTGATCGCGGTCACGCCACCGAAGCGCAGGGTGATGTTCCTGAGGTCCATCAGCACCGGGCCGATGCGGCGGGCGTCGGGGGTCGGGTCATGGGTCATTCTGCGGCCACCCTTTGCGGCTCGGCGGTGGGAAAGGTGCGGGCATCCTCGATCCGCAGCGTGGCGCGGATCTCGCCCTTGCGGCCGTCCTCATAGGTCACCTCGGTGCGGGTGCTGACCTGCTCGCTTCCGTCGTAGAGCGCGGCGATCAGGTCGGCGTATTTCTCGGCGATGATGTTGCGGCGCACCTTGCGGGTGCGGGTCATCTCGCCGTCGTCGGGGTCCAGCTCCTTGTGCAGCACCAGGAAGCGGTGGATCTGGCAGCCCGACAGCATCGGGTCGGCGGCGACGGATTCGTTCACCGCCTCGACATGCTCGCGGATGGCGGCATAGACCTGCGGATGGCCGGCCAGTTCCTGATAGCTGGCATAGGCGATGTTGTTGCGCTCGGCCCAGTTGCCGACCGCGGTCAGGTCGATGTTGATGAAGGCGGTGCACATCTCGCGCCCGGCGCCGAACACCACGGCCTCAAGGATGTTGGGATAGAACTTCAGCTTGTTCTCGACATATTTCGGCGCGAACATCCGGCCGTCGGCCATGCGGCCCACGTCCTTGGCGCGGTCGATGATGCGCAAGTGGCCCGAGCCCTCCTCGAAGAAGCCGGCGTCGCCGGTCGCCACCCAGCCCTCGGCATCCTTGGTCGAGGCGGTGCTTTCCGCGTTGTTGAAATATTCGACGAAGGTGCCGGGCGAGCGATAGAACACCTCGCCGCTGTCGGCGATCTTCAGCTCCACCCCCGGCGAGGGCACGCCCACGGTATCCGAGCGCACCTGCCCGTCCGGCTGCTGGGTGATGAAGACCGAGGCCTCGGTCTGGCCGTAGAGCTGCTTCAGGTTGATGCCCAGCGAACGGTAGAAATCGAAGATCTCGGGGCCGATCGCCTCGCCCGCGGTATAGCCGACGCGGATGCGGGAATAGCCCAGCGTGTTCTTCAGCGGGCCATAGACCAGAAGATCGCCCAGGGCATAGCGCAGCCGGTCCAGCATCCCGACCGGCTTGCCGTCCAGCAGGTCCGGGCCGATGCGGCGGGCCAGGTTCATGGCGTGGTGGAACAGCCCGCGCTTGATGCGCCCGGCGTCCTCCATGCGGATCATCACGCTGGTCAGCTGGCCCTCGAAGACGCGGGGCGGCGCGAAGAAATAGGTCGGGCCGATCTCGCGCAGGTCGGTCATCATGGTCTGCGCGCTTTCGGGGCAGTTCACCGTGAAGCCGGCCCAATAGGCCTGGCCGATGGAAAAGATGAAGTCGCCGACCCAGGCCATCGGCAGATAGGCCAGCACCTCCTCGGCCTCGGTCAGCCTGTCGAAGGCGCAGGTGTTCCTGGCCGTCTCGATGATGTTGCGGTTCGACAGCACCACGCCCTTGGGCTTGCCGGTGGTGCCCGAGGTATACAGCATCACGCAGGTGTCGTCGTAGCCGAGGGCCGCGATGCGGCGGTCCAGTTCCTCTTCGTGGCGCTGATGCGCGGCGCGGCCCTCGGCCTGCACGTCGGCCAGCGCGTTCATGGCGCTGTGGTCGTATTTCCGCATGCCGCGCTTGTCGGTATAGATGATCTGCTCGATCTTCGGGGCGCCGGCGCCGACCTCCAGCACCTTGTCCACCTGTTCCTGATCGCCGCAGACCACGAAACGCGCGCCGCAATGGCCCAGCACATAGGCCATCTCCTCGACCACCGCGTCCTGGTACAGCGGCACCGGCACCGCGCCGCACATCTGCACCGCGACCATGGACCAGTAATGCGCCGGGCGGTTGCGGCCGATGATCGCGACATGGTCGCCGGGCGCCAGGCCCATGTGCAGAAAGCCCAGCGCCAGCGCGCGGATTTCCTCGGCCGCCTGCGCCCAGGTCCAGCTTTGCCAGATGCCGAATTCCTTTTCGCGATAGGCCGGCCGTTGGCCCCAGGTCGCGGCATTGCGCGCCAGCAGCGCGGGAATCGACGGCGGTCCGCTGCGGTCCGGCTGGTTCTGCATAGATCCTCCCCTTGCCGTCCGGGCTCCTCTTCCCCTCTGGCAATCGCAGCTTACTGCGGCAATCCTTGCGTCAGTTTTGCCCGAATCCTACGAATTGTTACAACTGCAAGGCAACAGCCATGGCGACCACCAACCCGGCCCAGCCCAACCCGGCCCAGCCCACTCCGGACCGACATGCCGCGCTGACCCGCTCGGGGCTGAACCTGATCCAGCAGGCGATCTCGATCTTCGACGCCGACCTGCGGCTGGCGGTCTGCAACCGCCCCTATCAGGCGATGTTCGGCCTGCCGGACGAACTGACCCGGCCCGGCGCCAGCTTCCAGGACACCATCCGCTACCTGGTGCATCGCGGCGAATACGGGCCCCAGGACGACCCCGAGACCGCGATTCGCGAGCGCGTCGACCAGGCCCGCACCTTCCAGCCGCATTACATGGAGCGCAAGCGCGCCGACGGCCGCTGGATCTCGGTCGAGGGGGCGCCGCTGTCGCAGGGCGGCTGGATCGCGGTCTATACCGACATCACCCAGATCAAGCGGCAGGAGGAACTGCTGCGCGCCCGCTCCGAGGAGCTTTCCGAACTGGTGCTGGACCATGCCGAGCGGCTGTCGGCCGCGAACCGCGCGCTGGCCGCGACCAATGCCGCGCTGGAGGAGGCCAAGCGCATCCTGACCGAATCCGAGGCGCGCACCCGCCATGTCACCGCCATGGTGCCGGCCCATATCGCGCATATGGACCGCGACTATCGCTATACCTTCTCCAACAACCAGATTGCGGCGGTGTTTCCCGGTGCCGACCGCGGCATCATCGGCCGCGCGGGCGAAGAGGTCTTGGGCCGCGAGACCTTCGACCGCATCCGCCCGCATATGGACCGCGCCGTCGCCGGCCAGCCGCAGGTGTTCGAGATCACGCACCCGCCCTCGGGGCGGCGCATCCGCATCGCCCTGACCCCGGATCCGACCGGGCGCGGCGCCTATGTGCTGTCCACCGACGTCACCGCCGAGGTGCAATCGCGCGAGGCGCTGACCCATGCCGCCAAGCGCGCGCTGGCGGCGCAGATGACCTCGGGACTGGCGCATGACTTCGGCAATCTCCTGACCATCATCCTCGGCCTGCAAACCCGGCTGGCGCGCGCCGGCCTGCCGCCGGAACAGGCCGAGGACGTGCAGGCGACGCTCGCCGCCGCCCGCCGCGGGGCGACGCTGCTGGACGGCATCGCCGCGCTGACCGGCAAGCGCGAACAGCACCCGCAGCCGGTGGACCTCAGCGCGCTGTTCGAGCACCTGGCCGCCATGGCCCGGCCGACGCTGGGCGCCGCCGTGACGCTGGAACACGCCACGATGAACTTGCCGGCGCGGGTGATGCTGGACCCCGGCGCGCTTCAGGATGCGCTGCTGAACCTGATCCTGAACGCCCGCGACGCCATGCAGGGCAAGGGCCGCATCGGCTTGCAGGCCCGCACGGCCGGGCGCTGGCTGGAAATCACCGTCACCGACAGCGGCCCCGGCTTTTCGGACGAGGCGCTGGCCCGCGCCACGCAGCCCTTCTTCACCACCAAGGGCAGCAAGGGCAGCGGGCTGGGCCTGTCGATGGTCTATGACCAGGTCAAGCTGGCCGGCGGCACGCTGCGGCTGGCGAACCTTGCCCAGGGCGCGCAGGTGGCGATCCGCCTGCCGCTGCGCGCCGCGCGCCCGCATCTGGTCCTGCTGGTCGAAGACGACGACGCCATCCGCAGCCATATCCGCGAGCTGCTGACCGCCCAGGGCCATTCGGTGATCGAGGCCGGATCGCTTTCCGAGGCGCAGGGCCTGACCGACCTGCCCGGCCTGACGCTGATCCTGTCGGACCTGCAGCTGGGTGACGGCTCGGGCGCCGCCCTGCGCGGGCGCGGCCTGCCCGTGGTGCTGATGACCGCGCTGCCGCCGGGCGATCCGGGCAGATCGGGGCTTGACGGGCCGGTCCTGACCAAGCCCTTTGGCGACACCGAACTGGCCCTGGCCCTGGCAGATACCGATGACTGACGCCCCCCTGATCGCCATCCTCGACGACGAGCCCGAGATCCGCCGCCTGCTGTCCGCGGCGCTGGAGGAGGCGGGCTTTCGCACCCTGGGCTTCGGCCGCGCCACCGAGTTCGAGGCGGCGCTGCGCCGCATCCAGCCCGAGGCGATCCTGATCGACCTGGGCCTGCCCGACCGCGACGGGCTGGCGCTGGTGCACCGGCTGGCCAGCGAAAGCGGCGCCGCGATCATCATCATCTCGGGCCGGGCGCAGGTGCAGGACCGGGTGACGGGGCTGGAACTGGGCGCCGACGACTATATCATCAAGCCCTTCGAGCCGGCCGAGGTCGTGGCCCGCATCCGCGCCCGGCTGCGCAAACCCCAGCGCGAGACCGGCCCCGGCCGCCAGCAGATCCGCTTTGCCGGCTGGGCCGCGGATTTCGACCGCTACACCCTGACCTCGCCCGAGGGCGCCGAGACGCCGATCTCGCATGCCGAGGCCGAGGTCTTGCGGCTGTTTCTCGACAATCCGCGCCGGCTGATTTCGCGCGCGCAGATGCTCGAGACGCTGGGCGGCACGGCGGGGGAAAGTTTCGACCGGGCGATGGACGTGCGCATCTCGCGCCTGCGCACCAAGCTGGGCGAGGATCCGAAGAACCCGCGCCTGATCAAGACGATCTATGGCGCCGGCTATATCTTCCTGGCCGAACTGGGCTAGGATCCACCCGAAAGCAGCGGAGATTGCCATGCCCACCGTCTATGTCCTGAACGGCCCGAACCTGAACCTTCTGGGCCAGCGCCAGCCCGAGATCTATGGCAGCACCACGCTGGCCGACGTGGAACGCGACTGCAGGGCGACGGCGGCCGAACTGGGCCTGACCATCGACTTCTTCCAGTCGAACCACGAAGGCGCGATCATCGACAAGATCCACGAGGCGCGGCTGCGGGCACAGGCCATCGTCATCAACCCGGCTGCCTTTACCCATACCTCGGTCGCGATCCTGGATGCGCTGAACACCTTCGACGGCCCGGTGCTCGAGGTGCATATCTCGAACGTGCACAAGCGCGAGGGCTTCCGCCACCATTCCTATGTCAGCCTGCGCGCCGAGGGCGTGATCGCCGGCTTCGGCGTCAACGGCTATCTGCTGGCATTGCAGCAGGCGGCGAAGATGGTCGGCTAGGCCCGGCCGTCCAGATGCCCAGGTTCTGGCGGAACCATTCGTAGCAGGCGCCATTGGCGTCGCCCCGGCCCTTGCCCTGCAAGGCAAAGTCCAGAAGCGCATGGCAGCGGGCGGTCCGGCACTCGCCCGGCACCCGGCCCTCGGCGTTCAGCCAGATCGGCACGCCGTTCAGCGCCAGGTTCCCCGACAGCCAGGGATCGTCCACCGTCCACAGCAGCTCGGGGATGTCGAAGGCGCTGTCGGGCATGAATTCGGGCCGCAGCATGGCGCCGCCATAGCCCTTGAGCACATCGACATAGCCCGAGCGCAGCCAGGCATGCGGCTTGACCAGCCCCAGCGTGGCCGCGCGCAGCAGGCGATAGCGCCAGCCCTTGCGGCGCGGCACCGCCCGCGGCTCAAGCCCGCCGGCATGGCCGGGAACGAAGCCGCCGGCCTCGGCGATGACGCAGCCCGGATGCGCGCGTCGCGCCGCCAGGAAGCGGCTGGTCCACAGCGGATCGTAAAGCCGGTCGTCGTCGCAGAGCAGCAATTCGCAATCCTGGCCGCGGAAATCCCGCACCGCCGGCAGGATCTTGGTCGCCGGGCCCAGGTCGTCCTCGACCGTGACGATGCGCACGCCCTGGGGCACCGCCGGCAGGCTGCCGTCCCAGTCGGGAAAGCGGCGATAGCGGCGCGGCAGGTAAAGCCGCACCTCGTCGGGGCGGGTTTTCTGTTTCAGCAGAGATTTCAGGGTCGGTTCCAGCCCGGCAAAGCGCGGCGGGATCGAGGACAGGGTCACGACAAGAGGCAAGCTGGCTTCCTACGACAGTTCAGGCGTGCCGTCCTAACGCGCTCCAGCTTACAATTGGCTGACGGCCGCCGTCACGATCGCGTCAGAACAGCCCGCGCCGCGCCAGCGCCGCGCCCAGCGCCTGGGCCCCGGTGAAATGGATGCCGTCGATGCCAAGCGCCCGGGCGCCCTCGACGTTGTCGGGATTGTCGTCGATGAAGATGCAATCCTCGGGGCGCAAGCCGTTGCGGTCCATCAGCAGGCGATAGATCGCCGGCTCGGGCTTCAGCGCGCCCACCCGCCCGGAAACCACGATGTCGCGGAACAGCCGGCCCAGCCGGGGATGGATTTCCAGCGCATGGGGCCAGGTCTCGGCCGCCCAGTTCGTCAAGCCATAGAGCGGCACCCCCCGCGCCAGCAGCGCCTCGGCGATTTCCCAGGCGCCGGGCACGGTCTTCTCGATGGTCAGCGGAAAGGCGGCCAGATAGCCCGCCAGCTGCCGGGCCTCGTCGCCATGCGCCTCGCGCGCGGCCTGCAGCCCTTCGGCAAAGCTGCGCCCGCCGTCCTGCGCCCGGTTCCAGCCGTCGAAGCCGATGCGCGCCATCCAGGCCTCGGCCGCGGCGCGGCTGGTGAAGACATCGGCAAAGGCCAGCGCCGGATCCCATTCGATCAGCACCGCCCCCAGGTCGAAGATCACGCTTTTCATCGCCGGCCTCCCTTGCCATCCGGCCGGATCGTGCCGAAACACGGCCGGCCCCGCAAGCCGGCGCGCTTCTGCCGGGCGAAAAGCCGTGCTAGAGCCGGGGAAACCACGGGGAAAGGGAACGCGATGACCATATCGGTGGCTGGGCTGGGCTATGTCGGCATGTCGATCGCGGTGCTGCTGGCGCAGCATGACGCGGTGGTGGCCCTGGACATCAGCGCCGAGCGGGTGGCCCAGGTGAATGCCGGCCGCTCGCCCATCGAGGATGCCGAGATCAGCCAGTGGCTGGCGGAAAAGCCGCTGCACCTGCGCGCCACCACCGACCCGGCCGAGGCCATGGCCGGCGCCGAATTCGTCATCGTCGCCACGCCGACGAATTACGACCCGCGCTCGAACCGCTTCGACACCTCCAGCGTGGAAAGCGTGATCGCGCTGGCCCGCCGGCACGCGCCGCAGGCGACCATCGTCATCAAGTCCACGGTCCCGGTCGGCTTTACCCAGCGCATGCGCGACGAGACCGGCCATGACGGCATCCTGTTCTCGCCGGAATTCCTGCGCGAAGGCCGGGCGTTGCAGGACAACCTGCACCCCTCGCGCATCGTGGTAGGTGACCACGGCCCGGCCGCGCATCGGCTGGCCGATCTGCTGGCCCAGGGCGCGGTCCGCAAGGACATGCCGATCCTGTTCACCGGCTCGACCGAGGCCGAGGCGATCAAGCTGTTCTCGAACACCTATCTCGCCATGCGCGTGGCCTATTTCAACGAACTCGACAGCTATGCCGTCGCCCGCGGGCTGAACACGCGCGAGATCATCGAGGGCGTCGGCCTCGACCCGCGGATCGGCGAGCATTACAACAATCCCAGCTTCGGCTATGGCGGCTATTGCCTGCCCAAGGATACCAAGCAATTGCTGGCGAACTACGACCAGGTGCCGCAAAGCCTGATCGCCGCGGTGGTGGACAGCAACCGCACCCGCAAGGATTTCATCGCCGAGGAAATCATCGCCCGGCGTCCGAAGCTGGTCGGCGTCTATCGGCTGGTGATGAAATCCGGCTCGGACAATTTCCGCGACAGCTCGATCCAGGGCATCATGAAGCGGATCAAGGCCAAGGGCATCCCCTGCATCGTCTACGAACCGGTGCTGGAACAGGAGCATTTCTTCAACAGCCCGGTGGTGCGCGACCTCGACGCCTTCAAGGCCCAGGCCGACCTGATCATCGCCAACCGCCAGGCGCCCGAACTGGCCGACGTGCAGGACAAGCTTTACACCCGCGACCTGTTCGCCCGCGACTGAGCTTGCCAAAGCCGCGCGCCGGCCCTAGTGTCCCGCCACGACTCATACACTTGGGGTGCCCCGAACGGGGCTGAGAGGTGCCAGGCACCGACCCATCGAACCTGATCCGGCTCATACCGGCGGAGGGAAGGGTAGAGTGTCGCGGCACGCAGACCACATCAGCCGCCACCCCCTCTCCGCCGCCTCGACCGGACAATGAAAGGCGGATCATGGCGGGACCAGCTCGCATCGCGCTGACCATCGCCGGCTCGGACAGCGGCGGCGGCGCCGGCATCCAGGCCGACCTCAAGACCTTCTCGGCGCTGGGGGTCTATGGCGCATCCGTGATCACAGCCATCACCGCCCAGAACACCCGCACCGTCGCGGCGGTCGAGGCGGTCTCGCCGGCCATGGTCGCGGCGCAGATCGACGCGGTTTTCGGCGACCTGGACGTGCGCGCGATCAAGATCGGCATGGTCGGCGGCCCGGATGTGATCACAGCCGTCGCGGACCGGCTGCGCATCGCGCTGCAGGCCGATCCGATCCCGGTGGTGCTGGACCCGGTCATGGTGGCGAAATCCGGCGATGCGCTGCTGCCCGACGCGGCGGTCCAGGCGCTGCGTGACCGGCTCTTGCCGCTGGCGACCGTCCTGACCCCCAACCTGCCCGAGGCCGCACGGCTGCTGGGTCGTGCCCCGGCCGGCACCCTCGACGCCATGGCCGAACAGGGCGAGGCGCTGCGTGCCCTGGGCGCGGGCCATGTGCTGATGAAGGGCGGCCATGCCGAGGGCGACACCTGCACCGACCTGCTGGTCGGTCCGCAGGGCTTTCAGCTGTCGGCGCCACGTCAGCAGACCCGCAATACCCATGGCACCGGCTGCTCGCTGTCCTCGGCCATCGCGGCGGGGCTGGCGCTGGGGTTGGACCTGCCCGCTGCGGTCACCCGCGCCCATGGCTGGCTGCAAGGCGCCATCGGGGCCGCCGACGGGCTGGGGATCGGGTTGGGCCATGGGCCGGTACATCACTTCTACAAAATGTGGGGTGGCGAATGAACGAGATAACAATTCTTGGTAGCGGCGTGATGGGGTTGGCAATTGCCGCGACCCTGCTTGACCGCGGCGTCACCCCCCGCGTCATCGACCCCGCCGGCAAGCCCGGCGCGCAGGCGTGCAGTTGGCGTGCCGGCGGCATGCTGGCCCCCTGGTGCGAGGCCGAAAGCGCCGAGCCGGTGGTCCTGCGCCTGGGGCTCGACGCCGCCGACTGGTGGCAGGCGCATGGCGCCGAGGTCATCCGGCGCGGCACGCTGGTGCTCGCCCCCTCGCGCGACCGGGCGGAACTGGACCGCTTTACCCGGATGACAGAGGCGCATCGCCCGGTGGACGCTGACGCCATCGCCGCGCTGGAGCCCGTATTGCAGGGCCGGTTCGCGCGCGGGCTGTTCTTCGAAAGCGAGGCGCATCTGAACCCCCGCGCCGCCCTCATGGCGCTGCGCGACCGGCTGACCGCTGCCGGCGTCACCATCGAGACCGAAGGCGAGCCGACCGGCCTGATCGTCGACGCCCGCGGCTTCGCCGCCCGCGACGCCTTGCCCGACCTGCGCGGCGTGCGGGGCGAGATGCTGGTGATCCGCTGCCCCGAGGTCCAGCTGACCCGCACCATCCGCCTGCTGCATCCGCGCATCCCCCTATATCTTGTTCCAAGGGGGGACGGTGTATACATGATAGGCGCCACGATGCTGGAAACCGGCGGCAAATATCGCGTCACCGCCCGCTCGGCGGTCGAGATGCTGTCGGCCGCCTATGCGCTGCATCCCGGCTTCGCCGAGGCCGAGATCCTCGAACTGGGCTCGGACGCCCGCCCGGCCTTCCCCGACAACCTGCCGCGCCTGCGCCGGCGTGGAAACACGCTGTTTGCCAACGGCCTCTATCGCCACGGCTATCTTCTGGCCCCCGCCGTGGCCCGCATGGCCGCCGACCACCTGCTGGACGGCCAGATACCGGAGTTCATGGATGAAAATCACCCTTAACGGCGAAAACCGCAGCCTTGCCGGGCCCTCGGTCCAGGATGCGCTGGACGAAATCGGCCTGGGCGCGGCCAAGGTCGCCACGGCGCTGAACGGCGCCTTCCTGCCCGCCGCCGCCCGCGCCGGGACCACGTTGAAGGATGGCGACGCACTGGAAGTCGTGGCGCCGATGCAGGGGGGCTGAGATGCCGCAATTCTACGGAACCCATGTCGAAAGCCCGCTGATGCTGGGCACGGCGCAATACCCCTCGCCCGCGATCATGGCCGAGGCCTTCCGCGCCTCGGGCGCCGGCATCGCCACGGTCAGCCTGCGCCGCGAGGGCGGGGCGGGCCAGGATTTCCACAACCTCATCAAGGGATTGAATATCCCGGTCCTGCCCAACACCGCCGGCTGCCATTCCGTGCGCGAGGCGGTGACCACCGCCCAGATGGCGCGCGAACTGTTCGGGACGCCCTGGATCAAGCTGGAGGTCATCCGCGACGACGATACGCTTTGCCCCGACGTGATCGCCCTGGTCGAGGCGGCGCGGATCCTGTCGGACGACGGCTTCCAGGTCTTTCCCTATTGCACCGAGGACCTGTCGGTCTGCGGCCGGCTTCTGGACGCGGGCTGCGCGGTGCTGATGCCCTGGGGCGCGCCCATCGGCTCGGGCCGGGGGCTGAACAACCCCTATGGGCTGCGCAGCCTGCGGGCGCATTTCCCCGATGTGGCGCTGGTGGTGGACGCGGGCATCGGCCTGCCCAGCCATGCGGCGCAGGCGATGGAGCTGGGCTATGACGCGGTGCTGCTGAACACCGCCGTCGCCAAGGCCGGCGACCCGGTGGCCATGGCCCGCGCCATGGCGCTGGCGATCGAGGCCGGCCGACTGGCGGCTGGCGCCAATCCGATCGAGGCGCGCGACATGGCCGCGCCCTCGACCCCCCTTTTCGGCATGGCGGTGCTGGCATGAAACTGCCGCGTTTCTACCCGATCTTCGACAGCGCCGCCTGGCTGCGCCGCGCCCTGCCCCTGGGTGTCAAGCTGGTGCAGATCCGCATCAAGGACCAGCCCGCCGCGCGCCTGCTGGGCGAGCTGGCGCTGGCGCAGGAACTGTGCCGCGAACATGGCGCCACGCTGGTCGTGAACGACCACTGGCAGGCCGCCATCGAGCTCGGCTGCGATTTCATCCACCTAGGGCAGGAGGATCTGGACACGGCCGACATCGCCGCCATCCGCCGCGCCGGCATGCGGCTGGGGATCTCGACCCATGACCATGCCGAGCTGGACCGGGCGCTGGCGCTGGCGCCCGATTACGTCGCCCTGGGACCGGTCTGGCCGACGATCCTGAAGAAGATGAAATGGGAACAGCAGGGTCTGGACCGGGTGCGGGAATGGCGCAAGCTGGTCGGCGCCACGCCCCTGGTCGCCATCGGCGGCGTCACGCCGGAACGCGCCCGCGAAGCCTTCGCGGCCGGCGCCGACCTGGCCTCGGCGGTGACCGACATCACGCTGAACCCCGATCCCGAGGCCCGCATCCGCGAATGGCTGAAGGTGACGGCATGAGCCGCTATCTGCGCCAGATGGTGCTGCCCGAAGTCGGCGCCGAGGGGCAGGAGCGCCTCGAAGCCGCCCATGTCCTGGTCGTCGGCGCCGGTGGCCTGGGCGTGCCGGTGCTGCAATACCTGGCAGGCAGCGGCATCGGCCGCATCACGCTGATGGACCCCGACACGGTCGAGGAAACCAACCTGCACCGCCAGCCGCTCTATCGCATGAAGGACCTGGGCCGGCCCAAGGTGCAGGCCGCGGCGCTGGCGGTGACGCGGCTGAACCCCGCGGTCCTGCTCGAGGGCCGGCGCGAGGCGCTGACCCCGGCCAATGCGCCGGCGCTGGTCGCCGCGGCCGACGTGGTGCTGGACTGCGCCGACAGCTATGCGGCCAGCTATACGCTGTCCGACGCCTGCCTTGCCGCGGGCAAGCCGCTGATCTCGGCCTCGGCGCTGGGGATGGCGGGCTATGTCGGCGGCTTCTGCGGCGGTCCCGGGCAAAGCGGCGCCCCCAGCCTGCGGGCGCTGTTCCCCGACCCGCCCGACAGCGGCCAGACCTGCGCCACGGCGGGCGTGTTGGGGCCGGTGGTCGGCATGCTCGGCTGCCTGCAGGCGCAGATGGCGCTGCGGCTGCTTCTGGGCACCGCCCCCTCGCCCCTGGGCGAGTTCACCCGCCTGGACAATGGCCGCGTCACGCAATTCCGCTTTGACGGCGCGCCGGAAAGCCCGGGCCCCCGCTTCATCGCCAGGCAGGACATTCGTCCGGGCGACCTTGTCGTCGACCTGCGCGACCGCGACGAGGCGCCGCGCAAGGCCACGCCCAAGGCGCTGCGCATGCCCGGCTATGGCGCCATCGGCCCGCTGCCCGAACCCGGCCGGCGCGCGGTGCTGGCCTGCCGCTCGGGGCTGCGCTCATGGCGCGCCGCCGACGCGCTTTCGCGCCGCTGGGACGGCGAGATCACCCTTCTAGCCCTGGGAGACGAGACTTGAAGCACCTGCCCCTTGCCGCCGCCGCGCTGGCCCTGCTGGCCCAACCCGTTCTTGCCGCCGACAAGGTGACGCTGATGCTGGACTGGTTCGTGAACCCCGACCATGCCCCGATCATCGTCGCCCAGGAAAAGGGCTTCTTCGCCGACGAGGGGCTGGAGGTCGAGGTCGTCGCCCCCGCCGATCCCTCGGACCCGCCCAAGCTGGTCGCGGCGGGCAAGGCCGATTACGCCATCAGCTACCAGCCGCAGCTGCACCTGCAGGTGCATGAGGGCCTGCCGCTGAAGCGCGTCGGCACGCTGGTCGCGACGCCCTTGAACTGCCTGATGGTCAAGGCCGACGGGCCAGTGCAGCAGCTCTCGGACCTCAAGGGCAAGAAGATCGGCTATTCGGTCTCGGGGGTCGAGGAGGCGCTGGTCGGCCAGATCCTCGGGACCGCCGGCCTGACCATGGCTGACGTCGAGATGGTCAGCGTCAACTGGTCGCTGTCGCCGGCGCTGATCGCCGGCCAGGTCGATGCCACCATCGGCGCCTATCGCAATTTCGAGCTGACGCAGATGCGGCTGGAAGGCGCCGAGGGCCGCTGCTTCTTTGTCGAGGAAAGCGGCGTGCCGACCTATGACGAGCTGATCTTCGTCGCCAATCCGCAGACCATGGACAAGGACCGCACCGCCCGCCTGCTGCATGCGGTCGAGCGCGGCGCGCAATATATGGTCAACCACCCGGACGAAGCGTGGCAGCTGTTCTCGGCCACCGCCCCCGATCTCAAGGACGAGCTCAATGCCGACGCGTGGAAGGAAACCCTGCCGCGCTTTTCGCAATCGCCGGCGGCGCTGGACCAGGGTCGCTATGCGCGGTTCGAGCAGTTCCTGCATGACGCCGGGCTGGTGGACAGCGTGCTGCCGGTCTCGGACCTGGCGATGGATGTGGGGGCACAATGAGCTACGGTGAAAGCTTCGCCCGGCTGCGCGCGGCGGCGCCCGACTGGGACGCCTATACCCGCCACGGCTTCGTCGAGGGCCTGCGCGACGGCAGCCTGCCGCGCGCGGAATACCTTGCCTATCTGGTGCAGGACTACCTGTTCCTGATCCAGTTCAGCCGCGCCTGGGCGTTGGCTGTGGTCAAGGCGGGCGATCTGGACGAGTTGCGGGCCTGCGCCGCCACCGTGCATACGCTGCTCGATCACGAAATGGCGCTGCATGTGCAGACCTGCGCCGCGGCCGGCATCGACACGGCGGCGATGCTTGCGACGCCCGAGGCGGTGACGAACATCGCCTATACCCGCTATGTGCTCGATGCCGGGCTGTCGGGGGATTTTCTCGACCTGCTGGCGGCGCTGATGCCCTGCGTGCTGGGCTATGGCGAGATCGGCCTGCGCCTGGCGGCCGAGGCCGCGCCGGACACGCCCTATCGCGACTGGATCGACACCTATGCCGGCGCCGAATACCAGCAGGCCTGCCGCGACGCCGGCGCGCTGCTGGATCGGGCGATCCGCAAGCGCCTGGGCGACGCGCCGCAGGACAGCCCGCGCTGGAACGCGCTGACGGACCGCTTCGCCACCGCGACCCGGCTCGAGGCCGCCTTCTGGGATCTGGGCCGGGCATGACGGCACGGGTGCGGGGCCAGGCCTGGGTCGGCGAGACGCCGCTCTTCGCCCCCATCGACCTGACGGTCGCCGAGGGCCGGTGGACCTGTCTGCTCGGCCCCTCGGGCGTCGGAAAATCCACCATCCTGCGCCTACTCGCCGGGCTGGACACCGGCGCGCGCTTCCAGGGCGAGGTCACGCGGGACGCGCCCGTCGCCCTGATGGCGCAGGATCCGGGGCTGATCCCCTGGCTCGACGTCGCCGGCAATGTCACGCTGGGCGCCCGGCTGCGCGGCACGCTCCCGGCTTCTTTCTTGTCGAAATATCCCGGGGGGCGCGAGGCCGACCCCATCGAGGGGTCGGTCTCGCGGGGGGCAGAGCCCCCCTCGGACCCCGCCGCCCGCGCTGCGCATCTGATCGAGGCCGTGGGCCTTGCCGACCGCATCCACCACCTGCCCGCGAACCTGTCCGGCGGCCAGCGCCAGCGCGTCGCCCTGGCCCGCACCCTGTTCGAGGACCGGCCGCTGGTGCTGCTGGACGAGCCCTTCTCGGCGCTCGACGCGCGGACCCGGGCGCAGATGCAGGACCTGTCGGCCCGCCTGCTGAGCAATCGCAGCATCCTGCTGGTCACGCATGACCCGGCCGAGGCCGCCCGGCTGGGCGACCGCATCCTGCTCTTGCGCGAAACCGGGCTGACCGACTGGCCGGTGCCCTTACCCCGGCCCGAAGCCGCCGCCCGGCCCTTCGACGCGCCCGAGGTGCTGACGCTGCAGGCCGAGTTGATGCGCGGGATGATGGCATGAGAACCGCCCTCGCCCTGATCCTGACCGTTATCCTGCTATGGCAGGGGCTGATCTGGCTGGCGGACATGCCGCCCTTCCTGCTGCCCTCGCCCCAGGCCGTGGCCGAGGCGCTGTGGCTCAACCGCGCCGAGATCGCCCGCCACGCCGGCTTTACCCTGACCGAGGTGGTGCTGGGCTTTGCCCTCGGCGCAGCGCTTGGCGCGGCCCTGGCCATCGCCATGGGCTTCTCGGACCGGCTGACCGGCGTGTTGCGGCCGATCCTGACCTTCAGCCAGACCATCCCGGTCTTTGCCCTGGCGCCGATCCTGACGCTGTGGCTGGGCTTCGGCATGGCGCCCAAGATCGCCGTGACCGTGCTGATCGTGTTCTTCCCGGTCGCCAGCGCCTTCCTGGACGGGCTGATGCGCACGCCGCAACCGGCGCTGGACCTGGCGCAGGTGATGGGCGCCAGCCGCATCCGCATCATGCGCCACCTGCGCATCCCGGCGGCGCTGCCCAGCCTGGCCACCGGGCTGCGGCTGGCGGCGGTCTATGCGCCGATCGGCGCGGTGATCGGCGAATGGGTCGGCGGCGCCCGCGGCCTCGGCGCGCTGATGATCCACGCGAACGGCAGGATGAAGACCGACCTGGTCTTTGCCGCGCTGCTGGTCTTGTCGGTGATGACGGTGATCTTTGCCCGGGCGGTGGCGCTGGCGCTGCACCGGGCCTGGCGCCGCTACGGCGCCTAGACCAGCCGGGCGGCGCGGGCCAGGTCTTCGGGCGTGTTCAGATTCAGGAACGGGTCCAGCGGCCGGCTGTCGAAGACCGCCCGGCCGGGGTCATAGGCGGCGGCGAACTGGCCGATGCGGTGCAGCCCCGATTCCAGCGCCGCGCGCAGGTCGTCTTGCAAGGCCACCGGCCACAGCGCGCAGGTCGGATGGTCGCGCAGCCGGCCGCTGTCGTCCGGGCTGGCGGCGACAGCCAAGCCGCTGCGGCCACGCGCCTCGCGCAAGCGGTGCACCAGATCCTCGGGCAGGAAGGGCGTGTCGACGGACACGCTGACCACGCCATCCGCGCCCTCGGCCGCCGCCCATTCCATCCCGGCCAGCACGCCGGCCATCGGCCCGGCAAAGCCGCCAAACCCATCGGCGATCACCGGCAGCCCGTAATCGGCAAGGGCCTCGGGCTCGCCATTCGCGTTGATCGCGAGCGCATTGCATTGCGGCGCGAGGCGCGCGATCACCCGCGCCAGCAGCGTCTCGCCGCCCAGCAGCCGCAGGCCCTTGTTGCCGCCGCCCATCCGGGTCGACAGGCCGCCGGCCAGGATGACGGCGGGCAGCGGCGTCATTGCAGATGCGCCGAAATCGCCCGGGCCAGCGCGAAGACCCGCTGTTCCAGGATCACCGGCGTCTCGCAGACATAGGTCAGCGACTGCTGGCGGTCCTGGAAGATGCGGCTGTCCCAGTCGAGCTTTTCCTCCTCGGCGTCGATGGCGTCGAAATCGGGCGTCTCGGCCTTTTGCAGCGCCTCCATGCGGTCGCGCCGCTCCTGGATGCGCTTGGCCAGATCGACCTGCTTGTGGCCATAGCGCGCGATGCCCGAGATCAGCGCGCTGCGATCCGGGTCGATGCGTTCGAAGATCGCCAGCATCAGCGCGCTCAGCTTCTGATTGTCGGCAGCCTTGGAGAATTCGGCGATCTCGGCCTCGGCCTGCGCGAGCGGCAGGCGGCGCTGCTCGAGCCGGTCGGCCAGGGCGGCGATCTCGGGCGTCTCGGCCAGGCTGCGGATGGCTTCGTCGGGCTCGGGGCCGGACCACATCTGCCCAAGCGACAGATGCGGCTGCTTGCGCTGCACGCAGGGCCAGTCGGGATCGGTGCCGCTTTCGGCATGGGCGGCGCCCGCCGCCGCCAAGGCCATGGCCAGAACCAGGTATTTCATGCTCCCCCCTTTCGCCGGGCCCAGAGCCCCTTGGCCGGATCATACATGATGACGGAACCGGCAAAGAACAGCACCAGGCACCCGGACACCACCAAGAAGGACATGAGATCGAAGCGGCCGTAAAGGGCAAAGCGGATCAACTCAACCGCATGGGTGAAGGGATTGGCGGCGCAGATGTCGTGCAGCAGCGTCGAGCTTTCGCGCATCCGCCACAGCGGATAGAGCGCGGTCGAGGCGAAGAACATCGGGAAGATGACGAAATTCATAACCCCGGCGAAGTTTTCCAGCTGCCGGATGGCCGAGGACAGCAGAAGCCCCATCGCCCCCAGCATCAGCCCCGACAGGAACAGCGCCGGCAGCACGGTCAGATAGCCGACGGGCGGCGGATCGACGCCCCAGAACCAGGCGATGGCCAGGAAGGTATAGACCTGGATGATCGACACCAGCACGCCCGCGACCAGTTTCGAGGCCAGCAGGAACCAGCGCGGGAACGGGCTGACCAGCAGGGTGCGCATCGCCCCGGTCTCGCGGTCATAGACCATGGACAGCGACGACTGCATGCCGTTGAACAGCTGGATCATCGCGCAAAGCCCGGGCGTGACATAGACCTCATAGAGGACATAGGTCTGGTAGGGCGGCGTGATCGACAGGCCCAGCACGGCGCGGAAGCCGGCGGCGAAGATGAAGAGCCAGACCAGCGGCCGCACCAGCGCCGCGAGGAAGCGGCCGCGCTGGGTGACGAAGCGCAGCGTCTCGCGCCGCGCGATGCCCAGGAAGCAGGTCAGCCACATGCGGGGCGTCATGCCTGTTCCCCCGTCAGCCGGAGGAAGGTGCCGGTCAGGTCGTCGCCGCCGATGCCCTGGGCCGTGCCCTGGGCCAGAACCTCGCCGCGATGCAGGATCACCAGCCCGTCCTCGGGCCGGATCTCGTCCAGGATATGCGTGGCCCACAGCGCCGAGACCCCTGTCGCGGTCAGCGCCCGGGTCAGCGCCACCACCTCGGCGCGCGATTTCACGTCGAGGCCCACGGTCGGCTCGTCCAGCAGCAGGATCTCGGGGCGGTGCATCAGGGCGCGGGCGATCTCGGCCCGGCGGCTCTGGCCGCCGGACAGCGCCGCAACCCGCGCGTCCAGCCGGTCGGCGAGATCGACCTGGGCCAGCACCTCGGCCGCGCGCGCCCGCGCGGCGCGACGCGGCATGCCGTGCAGGGCGGCGTGATATTCCAGGTTCTGCGCCACGGTCAGGTCGGCATCCAGCGCGCGGGACTGGAACACCACGCCCAGCCGGGCCAGCGCCGCGCCGGGCTGGCGGCGCAGGTCATGGCCCGCGACCTCGATCCGGCCCGAATTGTTGTCGTAAAGCCGGGTAATCAGCGAAAACAGCGTCGTCTTGCCGGCGCCGTTCACCCCCAGAAGCGCGGTGAAGCCGCCGCGCGGCACCGACAGCGACACGTCCTTCAGCGCCTGGAAGCGGCCGAAGGCGTGGCTGACATGCTGGATCGAAAGCGCATCGTTCATGGGATAAGGGGCGCGAGGCTGGCCCGCGCCCACCTGCATTCAGTCGAGCGTGATGCTTGTGATCACGAAATCGGCGTTCAGCTTGATGTCATACTGGCCGATCTCGCATTGCGCGTCGTCGACCTCGTAAAGATCGTCGCGCTCCTTTTCGACCCCGGCTTGCGGATCGGGCTTGCAGCCGATCCTGGCGATGGCCTCGGCGACCTTGGCGGTTTCCTCGGCCGAAGCCACATCGTCATCGGCGGCCAGGGCCGGGGTCACGGCCCAGGCCAGGGCGGCGGCGCAAAGCATGGGTTTCAGCATCGGACGCTCCTACTGGATATTGAACACGGCCTGCTGGGTTTCGCCATGCGAGCCCGGGATCGACAGGGTATAGCGGCCCGGGACGATGGCAACGAAGCTGATCGTCGCGGTTCCGGCATCGTCGAATTCCAGCGAATGAACGCCCATCGGCCGGATTTCGATGTCGTTGATGACGATTTCGTTGATCCAGACGGCGCGGAAGAAATCGCCGCCGGACAGCGCCAGCTCCTGGCTGCCGTCGGCATTGATGTCGATGCGGTAGAAGCCGCCGGATTTCAGCTTGTATTCCGCCGTCGCCACCGGCTTGCCCGAGGCCAGCGTCAGCGGCGCCAGCTGCATGCGGTTGTCCCGCGCCAGCATGCCCGAGAAGCCATAGTCGAACTTGGCGCCCGCCTCATGCACGCCTGCCTCGGCGGCCTCGGCCTCGTCGCCGTCGTCGTCATCCTCCTCGGCCGCGGGTGCGGCGGTCTCGGCGCCGGCGGCGGCCTCGGTCCCGGGCTTGGCGGCGGGCGCCTCCTGGGCAGCGGCGGGGGCGGCAAGGCCCAGCGAGAGCAGCAGGATGGTCAGCAGGCGGGTCATGGTTTTCCTCCGTTGGTGGGTTTCAGTTCGGCGCGACGACCACGCCCCAGGGCTGCTGGCCCACGGGCACGGACTTGACGACCTTGTTCGCCGCCACGTCGATCACCGACACGTCGTTGGAATTGCCGTTGGTGGTGAACAGATATTTCTCGTCCGGGGTAAAGGCCAATTGCCAGACGCGCTGGCCGACCAGCAGGTAATCCTCGACCTCGTCGGTTTCGCCGTTGATGACGGCAACGCGGTTCGCCGGGCCCAGCGCGACATAGACCTTTTTCCCGTCCTTGGTGATGCGGATGCCGACGGGCTGGATCGCCTCGGGCAGCACGCCGGGGATCTCGAAGCTGATCTTCTTCTCGATGGTCTGGTTTTCCGGGTGGATCACGCTGACCGTGCCGCCGATCTCGCTGCTGACATACAGTTTCGTGCCCTGGTCGTTGTATTGCGCAAAGCGCGGGCGCGAATCGACCAGCACATTGCCGAAGATCTCGAAGGTCTCGGAATTGATGAAATGCGCCATGTTGGTGGTTTCCGAGGTGTTGATGACCACCTTGCCGTCGGGGCTGACGCCCATGCCCTCGGGCTCGACGCCGACCGGGATCTCGGCCAGCACCTTGTGGGTCTGGGTGTCGACCACGGTGACCAGGTTGTCGTCCTCGTTGGCGATGTAAAGCGGGTTGCCCGAGGGATGCAGCACGAACAGCTCGGGGTCGGGGCCCGAGGGCAAGGTGTGCGTCTCCTCCATGGTCTCGGGGTTGAAGACCCGCACCAGGTCGTCGTCCGAGGCGCAGACGTAAAGCTCTTTCCCGTCGGGGCTGATGGTGATGCCGCGCGGGCGGGCGCCGACCGGATAGGTGCCGATCACCTCCAGCGTCTCGCTGTCGAGCACGGTGACGTCATTGCCCTTTTCGTTGCTGACGAAGACCCGGTTGGCGGCGGCCGGCAGGGCGAAACCCAGGCACAGGGCCGAGGTCAGGATGGCGGTTGCGGCTTTCATCGTTCACCTCAGAACTGACATTCGGTTTCGGGACGGTCGATGCCCAGCGTATCCAGCGCCGAGCTCTGGTGCAGATACTGGTCCTGCGGGCTGACCGAGGCGGTCACAGTCGGCGTCGCCAGCAGGATCGGCTGGCGCAGCTGGTGGTCCCAGTCGCGGATCGTCAGCTTCTGGCCCTTGAAGCCCGCGACCTCGAACTTGTCGGACAGCATGAACTGCTTCAGCGTCGCCGGATCGGTGCTTTGCGTCCGCGTCGCGGATTCGCCGATCATGCGCAGCGCGATCCAGGTCTGGTAATCCTCCTCGCGCATCGGCCGGGTGGCGAGCTTTTCGAAGCGGTTCTGGAACTGCGTCGCGCCCCAGGCTTCCAGCGAGGGCGCCCAGCTGCGCGGCACCAGCCCGGCCGAGCCCGCGACCGGGCGCGCGTCCCAGGTCTCATAGGGCAGCCATTCGGCGAAGACGCCGTTCTCGTCCGCGGCGATCAGCACGTCATGCTCGGCCGCGCGCTGGGTAAAGACCGGCATCTGCTGCTGCACCTGGACATGGCCCGAATCGCTGCGCCGGCTGCCGCCGGTGTCCTCATAGGTGCGTTCCTCGACGATCTTGGCGCCGAACTTGGTCGCGGCCCGGCGATAGGCATCGGCCAGCGCGATGTCCTCGGGGTGGCTGCCGGAGACCAGGAACCAGTTCGGCCACTTCTTCCACATCAGGAACTGCGCCAGCGCATCGGTCAGCATGGCCTGGCTGGGCGCGGCATGGATGACATTGGCCCGGCAATCCTTGCCGCGCAGGGTGTCGCCGCGCGCCCGCGCGTTCAGCACCAGCGCCTTGTCGCCGGCCTGGTCGGCCAGCGCCAGGGTCGTCGCGTCATCGGCCAACGTCACGATGAAGGGCACGCCCTCGGCCAGCAGCTTCTCCATCTCGGCCGCGGCGGTCTCGGGCGTGGCGGCCACTTCCAGCGCCTCGAAGTCCTGGCCCATGAAGCGGCCGGTGGTGTCGTTGTCCAGGATCGCCAGCCGCGCGCCGGCAAAGCCCAGGTCGCCCGGCGGCGTGTCCAGCCGCGAGATCGGCGGCAGGTGCGGCACGTCCACGCGCAGCACGGCGGCGCGCACGGTTTCCACGGGCTTCTGCGCCGCCTGCTGCGCCAAAACCGGGCCCGCGGCGGCCAAACCAGCCAAAAGTATGATGATTCTGCCTGTCATGCCCATCCTCCCCCCGGCATCATGGCGGGCAAGTCTGGCTTCGCCAACCCGACAAATCACCCGATTTCACCCGGGGAAAATGCCCCGATACGTTTGTCTTATGGACGCCACCCCCGGCTGGGCGCATGGTCGCCCATAGCGGCGGAGGCCGGCGCGCCCCGCCATTCGCGATGAAGGGGAGAGACGGATGAGACGAGTGATGGCCGCAAGCCTTGCGGCGGTCGTGATGCTGGCCGGCGCGGCCCAGGCCCACGGGCCGGTGCGGCTGAAGCTGGAACTGGATCAGAAGCTGGATGCGACCCCGGACGAGGTCTGGGCGGTGATCGGCAAGTTCGACGACATGAGCTGGCACCCCGCCATTGCCAAGACCGAGATCACCGGCGACGGCTCGACCGACCAGCCCGAGAAGTCCGAGCGCGTGCTGCATCTCAAGGCCGATGCCGGCGATCCGACCATCACCGAGGTCCTGTCGAAATGGCAGCCCGAGAAGCGCTGCTACGCCTATCGCATCGAAAAGGTCGATGTGGCCGTGCTGCCGGTGACGAACTATGCCTCGACGCTTTGCGTCAAGGACGAGGGCGGCAAGGCGCTGGTCAGCTGGAAGGGCGGCTTCTATCGCGGCTTCCCGAACAACAACCCGCCCGCCGACCAGAATGACGAGGCCGCGACCAAGGCGGTGACCGGCGTCTATCAGGCCGGGCTGGACGCGCTGGCCGAAAGGTTCGGCAAGGCGGAATGATCCGGCGCTTGGCCCTGCTGGCGGCGCTGGCCGGGCCGGCGGGCGCCGCCGACCTGGGCTTCGTCACCTCGCAGAATGCCGGGGCGGTCACGGTGATCGACCTCAGCTCGGGCGCGGTGCGGGCCGAGCTGCCGCTGGCCGGCGCGCCGGCGCCGGTGGCCTATGACCCCCAGGCGGGCCGGGCCTATGTGATTGCGGCCGAGACCGGCCGGCTGACGGTTCTGGACGAGGCCGGCGCGGTCGTCGGCGGTCGCGACCTGCCCGAGGGCGCCTTCGGCATCGCCGCGGCGCCGGGCGGCGGGGTCTTCGTCACCGAATGGTATCAGGGCCGGCTGCTGCGGCTGGATGCGGATCTGCGCGAGCTGTGGTCGGTTCCGACCGGCAAGGCGCCGGCGGGTGTCGCCAGCGACGGCACGCTGGTCGCGACGGCGGATCGCGACGACGACAGCGTCTCGGTCTATGACGCGGCCAGCGGCGCCTTGCGGGCGCGGGTCAAGGTCGGCCAGCACCCCTATGCCGTCGCCTTTCACGGCGGACGGCTGTGGACGGCGGATGTGCAAAGCGACACGGTCAGCGTCATCGAACCGCAGGCCGGCACGCTGCTGGGCCAGGTGCCGACCGGCAGCCACCCCTATGGCGTGGCCTTCGCCGGCGGGCGCGGCTTCGTCACCGACCAATATGCCGGCACGGTGACGGTCTTCGACCCCGGGACGCTGGCTGTGATCACAAGTCTGGAGACCGGGGATTACCCCGAGGGCATCGCCGCCCTGCCCGATGGCTCGGGCGTGGTGGTGGCGCATTGGGACAGCAACACGCTGGTCTGGATCGACGCCGTCAGCCTGGAGATCACGCGCGAGATCGAACTGCCGGACGGCCCGCGCGCCTTCGGCAGCTTCACGGGTCGGTCGCGTTGACCAGCGTGCCGCCCATCTCGACCCAGCCGTCGACGCCGTCCGGATACCAGTTCACGCCGCTGTAGCCCAGGGCCACGGCGCGCTTGCCGGCATTCCAGCTCATCCAGCAGTCGCTCTTGCAAAAGATCACCACCGGCGCCGCCTTGTCGCCATGGGTGGCGGCAGCAAGCCCGTCCGCCAGGCGCTGTTCTTCGGCCGGCGCGAGCTTTTCATAACCGGTGTCGTAGAGCCAGGTCGCGCCGGGGATGGTCTGATGCGGCGGCGCGGCCCAGATCGTGCCCTCGGGCAGGTTGTCGGGCCGCTTCTGCCGCGGCAGCACGTCGAGAAAGGGCACGCCGGCGTCATGCAGCGCCTTGGCCCGCGGCCCGTCGATGACCTGGGCGCCGGCCAGGGTGGCGGGCACCGGGGCGCGATAGGGCTCGCCCCGGAAATCCTGCGGCTCGGGCACCTGCGCCAGCGCGGCGCCCGTGCTCAGGACCAGCGCCGGCAGCCAGGCTTTCATGGCTTCAGCCCCTTGCCGTAATCGTCCAGGATCGGCACGCCGGCATCGCGCAGGATGGCGTCGATCTCGTCCTGGTGCCGGCGGATCAGGCTGTTCAGCTGGCGCTTCCATTCGTCCTCGCCCAGCCGCACGCCCATGGTGATGCGGAAGAACATGCGTGGCCCCGAGGTCTCTTTCAGCAGCGGGGTGAACTGCAGATCGGGATCGGCCTTGACCAGCGGGCCGGCCAGCGGCCCCCAGACCACCGCCGCCGCCAGCTCGCCCGATTTCACCTGCGCCAGCATGTCGCCGACCGGGTTTTCCACCCGGCGGTCCACGAACAGATCCCAGCCGCGCATGTCCTTGGCGAGGCCGGCGCGGGCCAGGTTGGTCGCCGGCGGCGTGCCGGCCACCACGCCGATGGGATGGCCCTTCAGCGCCGGATCCTCGAGCGTCTCGACCGATGCCAGCGGACTGTCCTTGCGCGTCACGATGCCATAGGCCGAGGTGTAGTAATGGTTGGTGTTCTGCACCAGCTCGTCGCCCTGGGCATAGCCGATGACGACATCGCACAGCCCGGCGCGCAGGGTCTTGCGGATGAAGCCCGAGCCCTGCGGGAACCAGGTATAGACCACCGGCACCCCCAGCTTTTCACCGAAAAGCTGGGCGATGCGGTTCTCGAAGCCCGAGCCGTCCTCTGCGGACATCGGCACCGCGGCCGGGTCGGCGCAGACCCGGAACTCGGTCGTGGAACGCAGGTCGGCGACCTGCGCCGACGCGGGCAGCGCGGCGCAGGCCAGAAAGGCGGCCAGGATCCCGGCCAGGGGGGCTGGGCGTCTCATCCGTTCATGCAGGAATCTTCCTGCGCCGCGAAATCATCGGATTTGCTTTCCTTTTTCGCCGGACGGCCGCGCGGCAGGTCGCCCGCGCCCCGGGCCAGCAGATAGACATAGATGTCGTCGACATAGCACCAGACGTTCTTGTTGGTCCCGAAGGCCGGCATGACCAGGTTGGCGGCCTTGTTCACCTCTTGCTTGCCCGAGGCGACGATCTCCTGGAATTCGTAGTAGTCGAGCTTCAGCACCGAGTTCTTCAGCGCCGGCGCATAGGTCGAGCCCTCGCCGTCCGGGCCGTGGCAGACGTGGCATTCCGCCGAATAGCGACGGTAGCCCGAGAAGGCGGCGTAATCCAGGGTGCCGTCCTCGGCGATCTTGAAGGTCGGGATGTCCTCGGCCGTATACCAGCGGCCGTTCTCCATGTGGTCGGGGGTGATGTCCTGACCGTTGGGCAGCACGAGCTTGCCGCCCGCCTCCTGCACCGCGGGCGCCTCCTCGGCTGCGGGTGCGGCGGCGGCCGGCTGCTGCTGCGCATCGCCCGAGACGGCGGCTGCGGCACCGGCGCCGGCCTGGGCCGGTGGTTGTTCGCTCGTCGTCTGCGCGATGGCCGTCTGGCCGACGGCGGCTGTCGCACATGCGAGGCAGATCGCCATCAAGCTGGCGGTCGTCTTGCTGGTCATGAATTCCTCCCTGACTGGCACCCGTGAAAATGGCTGCTCCGCCCAAGGGTATTTTCCCCGGGCGGAGCCTGACGAGTCACAGTTCGCTTTTCTGCACCAAAGTATTAGCCCGGCAGCTCGAACACGGTCAGCTGGCCGCCCAATTCGGTGTATTGCGACAGCGAGGCATAGCCGCCCACGGCGCCCAGGCCCTCGTTCGGGTTGGTCAGGCCGGCCGCCAGGCCGATGCCGGCCCAGCCGCCGACGCCGGACAGGATGCCGATGTACTGCTTGCCGCCATGTTCATAGGTCATGACGTTGCCGATGATGCCGGAGGGCGTCTTGAACTTGTAGAGCTCCTTGCCGGTCTCGGCGTCCACGGCCTTCAGATAGCCTTCCAGCGTGCCGTAGAAGACCACGTCGCCCGCGGTCGCCAAGGCGCCCGACCAGACCGAGAACTGTTCCGGCAGCGACCACTTGATCTCGCCCTTGGTGTTGTCCCAGGCGATGAAGTTGCCCATGCCGCCATGGCTGTTCGGGGCCGGATACATCGACAGCGTGGCCCCGACATAGGGCTGGCCGGCGGTATAGGCGACGCGGAACGGCTCATAGTCCATGCAGACGTGGTTGGTCGGCACGTAGAACAGGTTGGTCTTGGGCGAGAAGGCCGCCGGCTGCATGTCCTTGCTGCCCAGCGCCGCCGGGCAGACGCCGGTGGTGTTCTCGTCCTCGCCGTTCTGGTCTGTCGAGTATTCGGCCACCACGGCCGGGCGGCCATAGGTTTCCGAATTCGGATCCATGTCCACGCCGGTGGTCCAGTTCACCACCGGGTCGAACTTCTCGGCCACCAGCAGCTCGCCCGTCTCGCGGTCCAGCGTATAGCCGAGGCCGTTGCGGTCGAAGTGAGTCAGCAGCTTGCGGTCCTTGCCGTCGACCTGCTGGTTGGTCAGGATCATCTCGTTGACGCCGTCGAAGTCCCATTCGTCATGCGGCGTCATCTGGTAGAACCATTTCGCCATGCCGGTATCGGCATCGCGGGCCATGATCGTCATCGACCACTTGTTGTCGCCCGGACGCTGGGCCGGGTTCCAGGTCGAGGGGTTGCCGGTGCCGTAATAGATCAGGTTCAGGTCCGGATCATACGAGAACCAGCCCCAGATCGTGCCGCCGCCGATCTTCCACTGGTCGCCTTCCCAGCTTTGCAGCGAGCTGTCCTTGCCGATCGGCTTGCCGAGATGGGTGGTCTTTTCGGGATCGACCAGCATTTCCTCGTCCGGGCCGGTGGAATAGGCCTTCCAGGCCACGCTGCCGTCCTTGAGGTTCAGCGCGGTCATGCGGCCGCGCACGCCGTATTCGCCGCCCGAGATGCCGACCATCAGCTTGTCCTTGACCGGCATCGTGGTCGCGGTCAGCGTCTCGCCGATGGCGGGGTCGCCGACCTTGGTCGACCATTTCACCTCGCCGCTTTTCGCATCCAGGGCGACGACGGTGGTGTCGGCCTGCGACAGCAGGATCATGCCGTCGGCATAGGCCAGGCCCCGGTTCACCGTGTCGCAGCACATCACCGCGATCACGTTCGGGTCCTGCTGCGGCTGATAGCGCCACAGGATCTTGCCGTTGTCGTTCAGGTCCAGCGCGAAGACGTTGTTCGGAAAGGGCGTGTGGACATACATGACGTCGCCGATGACCAGCGGCGAGCCCTCATGGCCGCGCAGCACGCCGGTCGAGAAGGTCCAGGCGACGCGCAGGTCCTTGACGTTGTCCTTGTTGATCTTGTCGAGCGTCGAATAGCGGGTGTTGGCATAATCGCCGGTCTGGATCGCCCATTGCTCGGGCTTGGCGATCTCGGCCATGACGCTGTCATTGGCCAGCGCGGCCGACCCGGACATGAGCAGCGCAAGACAGACGCCGTTCAGCAGATTTTTCATGAGTTTTCCTCCCTCGTCGGCCACGGCACCCCCTCGGGCGTGAACGCCGACCTGTTCGGAAGGTTCGGACCCGACCGGGTTCACGTCAACGCGAGCGGTCGGGTCGCCAGACCAAAGTATTAGGGAAATTCGGCAATAAGTATGGGATCTATCGCCCGAATTTCCCGAGGCCCGATCAGCCCAGCCGCTCGGCATGCCAGCGGATGTGGTCGCCCATGAAGGTCTGCACGAAGAAATAGCTGTGATCATAGCCTTCCTGCATGCGGAACGCGCCGGGCTGGCGGCGCTCGATCATGGCATGGGCCAGGGATTCGGGCTTGAGCAGGTCCAGGAACTGGTCGCTGGCGCCCTGGTCGATCAGCACCTCGCCGGGATAGCCGCGCTCGCGCATCAGCAGGGTCGAATCGTGCCGGGCCCAGGCGGCCTTGTCCTGGCCCAGATAGGCCGTGAACTGCTTCCTGCCCCAGTCGCTTTCCGAGGGGTTCGCGATCGGCGAGAAGGCCGAGACCGAGCGATAACGCTCGGGGAAGGTCATGGCGATGGTCAGCGCGCCGTGGCCGCCCATGGAATGGCCGGTGATGCCCTGCGCGTCGCGGTCCAGCGCGAAATTGTCGAAGACCAACTCGGGCAGTTCGTGGGTGACATAGTGCCACATGCGGAAATGCGGCGCCCAGGGCTCTTGCGTGGCATCGACATAGAAGCCGGCGCCCTGGCCCAGGTCATAGGCCTCGTCGTTGGCGACGCCCTCGCCGCGCGGCGAGGTGTCGGGAAAGATCACCGCGATGCCGTATTCCGCGGCCCATTCCTGCGCCCCGGCCTTGGTCATCGCATTCTCATGCGTGCAGGTCAGGCCCGACAGATACCACAGCACCGGCACGCGGCCGTGTTCGGCCTGCGGCGGCAGATAGATGGCGAAGGTCATGTCGGTGCCCGTGGCCTGCGACTTGTGGCGATAGACGCCCTGCGTGCCGCCGAAGCTGCGGTTCTCGGAAACGGTCTCGTAAGCCAGGGTCATGGCTGTCCTCCTGTCAGGTCGTGGAACATGACCAGCGCATCGACATAGCCATGTTGCGGATGAAGAAACGCGCCCGGCAGGCGGCCGACAATATCGAAACCGGCCTTTTGCCACGAATGAACGGCATCGGCATTGGTCGCGACGACGAAATTGAACTGCATGGCCCGGAAGCCCTGCGCCCGCGCCCAGTCCTTGGCGTGGGTGACCAGCGCGCGGGCGATGCCGCGGCCGCGCGCGTCCGGATGGGTGGCGAAACTGGCATTGGCGACATGGGCCGCCGGACCGGGCCGGTTGCGGCCGACATGGCTGGTGCCCAGCACCCGCCCGTCCGCTTCGGCCACGAAGGCGGTGAAGGGCGCGGCGAACCAGTCCGCCAGCGCCTCGTCCCGGGTGATGTCGGGCGGGATGCAATAGGTCTCGCCCGCGCGATAGACCGGCTCCAGGATCCGCCAGATCGCCTCGTGGTCCTCGGGCGTGGCGGGACGGATCGCGGTCCCGCCGCCGGTCATTCCAGCTCGTCCACCGAGCGGATCACCTTGCCGAGCAGCCCGTAGTCCAGCGCCTCCTGCGTGTTCAGCCAGAAATCGCGCTGGGTGTCCTTCTCGATGCGCTCGATCGGCTGGCCGGTCGCCTCGGCAAAGATCTGGTTCAGGCGGTCGCGCATCAGCCGGACCTGCTCGGCCTGGATCATCATGTCCGAGGACGTGCCGCCGATCCCGCCCGAGGGCTGGTGGATCAGGAAGCGGGTGTTCGGCAGGCAGAAGCGGTTTTCCTTCTTCGCCGCGACGAAGATCAGCGCGCCGGCGCTGGCGACCCAGCCCGAGCCGATGGTGCGCACCGTCGGGCGGATGAACTTGATCACGTCATGGATCATGTCGCCCGATTCGACATGGCCGCCGGGCGAGCTGATCAGCATGTTGATCGGCTTGTCGCTGTCCTCGGCCAGGGCCAGCAGATGCGCCACGGTGCGCTGCGCCAGCTTGTCGTTGATCGGCCCGGCGACGATCACCGTGCGCGACTTGAAATACAGCTTGCCGATCTTGTCGCCTTCCGGCAGGCCCAGCCCTTCGTCCTTCTGGCCTTCTTGCGGGCGCTCGTCGTCGTCGTCATCGTCGTCCAGATGGAAGTGCTGTGCCATGATTGGTCCTTTCATGTTGACGGCGGGCACGGTCGCCCGCCCCCGCCGTCCTTTTACCTAAGCAGCCGTTACGGATCAGTAAAGGACGACCGCGCGGATCGACTCGCCCGAGTGCATCAGGTCGAAGCCCTTGTTGATGTCGTCGAGCTTCAGGGTGTGGGTGATCATCGGGTCGATCTGGATCTTGCCGTCCATGTACCAGTCGACGATCTTCGGCACGTCGGTCCGGCCGCGCGCACCGCCGAAGGCCGAGCCCTTCCAGACCCGGCCGGTGACCAGCTGGAACGGGCGGGTGCTGATCTCGGCCCCGGCCGGCGCCACGCCGATCACGATGGACTGGCCCCAGCCGCGGTGGGTGCATTCCAGCGCCTGGCGCATGACATTGACATTGCCGGTGCAGTCGAAGCTGTAGTCGGCGCCGCCGATCTGGTCGAAGGGCGTCTTGGTCAGGTTGACGATCTCCTGCACCACGTTGTCGCAGTTCTTCGGGTTGATGAAATGGGTCATGCCGAATTTCTCGGCCATGTCCTTTTTCCCGTCGTTCAGGTCGACGCCGATGATCATGTCGGCACCGGCCAGGCGCAGGCCCTGGATCACGTTCAGGCCGATGCCGCCCAGGCCAAAGACCACCGCCTTGGCGCCGATCTCCACCTTGGCGGTATAGATCACCGCGCCGATGCCGGTGGTCACGCCGCAGCCGATGTAGCAGATCTTGTCGAAGGGCGCGTCCTCGCGCACCTTGGCCACCGCTATTTCCGGCAGCACGGTATAGTTCGAGAAGGTCGAGCAGCCCATGTAGTGATGGATCGGCGTGCCGTCGAGCATGCTGAAGCGGCTGGTGCCGTCGGGCATCAGGCCCTGGCCTTGGGTATTGCGGATCGCGGTGCAGAGGTTGGTCTTGCGCGACAGGCAGGACGGGCACTGGCGGCATTCCGGGGTATAGAGCGGGATCACATGGTCGCCCGGCTTCACCGTGGTCACGCCGGGGCCGACCTCGACCACCACGCCGGCACCCTCATGGCCCAGGATCGAGGGGAACAGCCCCTCGGGGTCCGCGCCCGAGCGGGTGAAATCGTCGGTGTGGCAGATGCCGGTGGCCTTGATCTCGACCAGAACCTCGCCGGCCTTGGGGCCTTCCAGGTTGACCTCCATGACCTCCAGCGGCTTCCCGGCCTCAAGGGCGACGGCGGCGCGTGTTCTCATGACTTGCTCTCCTTGCGTATGGCCGGGATGGGCCCAGGTCTTTCTTCGGGTCTTCTCATGGCATTGGGGCCGGCGGACCGGCCCCGAAGCTGTTTCCTGTCAGGCGGGGCCGGTCAAGCCGGCAATGCGCCCGAACGCTTGGCGATATGCGTCGCGATGGCATCCATCAAGGGCGGCGACAGCGCGTCATAGGGCTCCAGCCCCAGTTCGCGCAGCCGGGCACGGATGCCGTCCATGCGCGAGGGATCGACGCCCGATTCGATCACCGAGCTGACGAAGGCCGCGAATTGCGGCTCGGCCCAGCCGTCCTGATCCGAGAGCTCGGTATGGACGAAGTCGAGGCCATAGAACGGATGGTCCTTGTTCTCGATCCGGCCATACATGTGGACGCCGCAATCCTTGCAGCGATAGCGCTGGATCGGCGCGTCCTTGTTGACGATTTCCAGCTTTTCCGCGCCCGAGACCACCTCGATGGCGTCGCGGCCAACCACGGCGACCTGCGAGAAGATCGCGCCGTCCGGCTTCCAGCACTTGGTGCAGCCGCAGACGTGGTTATGCGCGGTCTGGGCGTTCACCTTGACCCGCACCGGATTGCTGGCACATTTGCAGTGCAGCTCTCCGCCCGAAAAGCCGGGCTTTGCCGGTTTGATGCCGTTGTCGACGGCCGGATGAATCTTCACCCCGGATGTGTCTGCCATGGTCCCCTCCTCCGATGAACCTTCTTCAGCGGCAGGTTGGCGCCGGGGCGGTTTTGCGGCAAGTGGGCAAAAGGTTGTAATCCCCGGCGGCTTACGGCTCGGGCCGCGTCACCAGCCAGGCGCCGACGGCGGTGCAGCACAGCGCCTGCACCGCGATCAGCCGCGGGTCGAGTCCCAGCCACAGCGCCCAGCCGACGCCGCAGGCCATGGCGGCGACGGCCCAGATCTTGGCGCGCCGGCCGATGGTGCCGTTCTTGCGCCAGGCGCGGATCTGCGGGCCGAAGGTCGGGTTGCGCATGATGCGCGCGCTGATCCGGGGCGAGGATTGCGCAAAGGCCCAGACCGCGATCAGCAGGAAGGGCACCGTCGGCATGACCGGCAGGAAGGCCCCGATCACCCCCACGGTCAGGGACAGCCAGCCCAGGGCAAGCAACAGGAAACGCATCTTACTCCGCCAGTTCGCGCAGGATACCATTCAGGACGGGGCGGCCGGTCGCCGTCGCGGCCAGCCGGTCGCCCCGATGGGTAACGAGACCGAGCCCGATCAGATCCGCAAGCTGCCGCTGCGGCAGCCGCGCGCCATGGGCGAGATAGCGCGGGATCTCCATCCCCTCGGCCAGCCGCATCGCCATCAGCAGGTATTCGACGGCCCGGTCGGACAGCGTCAACACATCGCGCAGGCTGTCGCCATTGCCGCGCGCTTCCACCGCCGCCAGCCATTCGCCCGGTGCCCGATGCGCCTCGGTCGCCCAGCGGCCATTGCCCAGCGTCAGGCGGCCATGCGCGCCCGGCCCCACCGCCGCCCAGTCGCCCTGGCGCCAATAGACCAGATTGTGCCGGCTTTCGGCACCCGGCCGGGCGTGGTTCGAGATCTCATAGGCCGGCATCCCCGCCGCGGCGCAGATCTCCTGCGTGTCGAGATACATGTCGGCGGAAAGATCGTCGTCCGGCAGGCCCTTGAGCCCGCCCCTGGCGTGGCGGGCGCCGAAGGCGGTGCCGGGCTCGATGGTCAGCTGATAGGCCGAGAGGTGATCGACCGCCATGGCCAGCGCCTGCGCCAGTTCGCGGCGCCAATGCGCGCGGTCCTGATCCTGGCGGGCATAGATCAGGTCGAAGCTGACCCGCGCAAAGCAGTCGCGGGCAATGTCGAAGGCGGCGCGGGCCTCGGCCACCGAATGCATCCGGCCGAGCCGGCGCAGGTCGTCGTCGTTCAGCGCCTGCACGCCCATCGAGACCCGGTTCACCCCGGCGTCGGCATAGGCGCGGAAGCGGCCGGTCTCGACGCTGGTTGGGTTCGCCTCCAGCGTGATCTCGATGTCATTGGCGAAGGGCCAGGCGGCGCGGGCGGCCTCGATCACGCCGGCCACGGTCTCGGGCGCCATCAGACTGGGCGTGCCGCCGCCGAAGAAGATGCTGTTCAGCACCCGGCCCGGGGTCTCCCGGCCCAGCCGGGCGATCTCGGCGCGATAGGCAGCCAGCCAGCGGCTTTGGTCGATGCTGGCCGTAACATGGCTGTTGAAGTCGCAATAGGGGCATTTCGCGGCGCAGAAGGGCCAATGGACGTAAAGCGCAAACCCCCCTGCCCGCCAATCGTCGGTGAGGTTCGGGTCCGTGGCGAGGGCTGCGGCCGTGGCGGTCATTCCCGGTATGCGGTGACTTCGATCTCGATCTTCATTTCGGGCTTGATGAGCCCCGCGACAACCATGGCCGCGGCCGGTAACGCATGTTTCATCGCCTCGCCCAAGACCGGCACCACCTCGTCCAGGAAGGCGGTGTCGGTGATGGTGTATTGCACGCGCACGATGTCCTCGGGCACGAAACCGGCCTCGGCCAGGGTAGCGAAGATGGTGGCAAAGGCGTTGCGGGCCTGTTCGGCCGGGCTGTCGGGCATCGCCATGGCGGCATAGTCGTAGCCCGTGGTGCCCGAGACGAAGCACCACGGACCCTTCACCACCGCGCGGCTGTAGCCGAAGGCGGTCTCGAAGGGCGAACCGGTCGAGATCCTACGCAAAAGCCGCCTCCAGCTTGCGGAAGGCGTCGGCGCGATGGCTGATGCGGTTCTTTTCCTCGGCCGGCATCTCGGCAAAGGTGCGGTCGTGGCCGTCGGGGACGAAGATCGGGTCATAGCCGTGGCCGTGCGGACCGCGCGGCGGCCAGACCAGATGGCCGGGGGCGATGCCCTCGAAGATCTCCTCATGCCCGTCCGGCCACAGCAGGATCAGCGTGGCGCGGAACTGCGCGGTGCGCGGTTCGGGGACGTTGCGTTCGTCCAGCTCGCGCCAGGTGCGGGTCATGGCCTGCAGGAAGTCGCGGCCATTCGGGGTTTCCGCCCAATCGGCGGTATAGACGCCGGGCGCGCCGTCGAGGCCATCGACGGTGATGCCGCTGTCATCGGCCAGCACCGGCAGCCCGGTCGCCTGCATGGCGGCGCGGGCCTTGATGCGGGCATTGCCGATGAAGCTGGTTTCGGTCTCGGCCGGCTCGGGCAGGCCCAGCTCGCCGGCGCTGGTGACCGCAATGCCATGCGGCGCCATCATGGCGCGGATTTCGTCCAGCTTGCCGGCATTGTGGGTGGCGACCAGCAGCTTCTTTTCCGTGAAGGCCCTCATGCCACCGCGGCCTTTTGCGCATCGACCAGCGCGGCGATGCCGGCTTCGGCCAGGTCGAGCAGCTGGTTCATCTCGGGGCGCGAGAAGGTGGCGCCCTCGGCCGACATCTGCACCTCGATCAGCCGGCCGGCGCCGGTCAGGATGAAGTTGCCGTCGGTGCCGGCCTCGCTGTCCTCGGCATAGTCCAGGTCCAGGATCGGCTGGCCGGCATAGATGCCGCAGGACACCGCCGCGACATGGTCCAGGATCGGGTCGGTGGTGATGATATTGGCCTTCAACAGCCGGTTCACCGCCAGCCGCAGCGCCACCCAGCCGCCGGTGATCGAGGCGCAGCGCGTGCCGCCATCGGCCTGGATCACGTCGCAGTCGATGACGATCTGCCGCTCGCCCAGGGCGCGTCGGTCGACGCCGGCGCGTAGAGCGCGGCCGATCAGGCGCTGGATTTCCTGGGTGCGGCCGGATTGCTTGCCCGAGGCGGCCTCGCGCCGGTTGCGGCTGTTGGTAGCGCGCGGCAGCATGCCGTATTCGGCCGTGACCCAGCCCTGCCCCGAGCCTTTCAGGAAGGGCGGCGCCTTTTCCTCGATCGTGGCCGAGCACAGCACCTTGGTATCGCCGCAAGAGATCAGGCAGGAGCCCTCGGCGTGCCGCATCACCCCGGTTTCGATTGAAATTGGTCGCATATCACTTAAATTCCGGCCAGAGGGGCGCATCCGTCATTCCTTTCGGGGGTTTTGCTGCTCAAATACAGGCCAGAGCCCCCCAACCGCAACCCGAGAACGCCCGATCGCCGCCGATGCCAGAAACCGCCCTGCTTTCCGACCTGAACGACCGCTCGCGCGAGGTGTTTCGCCGCGTGGTCGAATCCTATCTGGCCACCGGCGAGCCGGTCGGCTCGCGCACCCTGACCCGCGACATGACCGAAAAGGTCAGCGCCGCGACGATCCGCAACGTGATGCAGGATCTGGAATATCTGGGCCTTCTGGACCATCCGCATGTCTCGGCCGGGCGCATGCCGACGCAGCTGGGGCTGCGGCTGTTCGTGGACGGGTTGATGGAGGCCGGCCCCGTCTCGACCACCGACCGCGAGATGATCGAGGAAACCTTGGGCCAGGACAGCGGCGACACCGGCGCCATGCTGGACCGGGTCAGCACGGCACTGTCGGCGCTGACGCATGGCGCCTCGCTGGTGCTGATGCCGAAGCAAGAGGCGCCGGTGCGCCATATCGAATTCGTCAGCCTGGCGCCGGACCGCGCGCTGGTGGTGCTGGTCTTTGCCGACGGCCGGGTCGAGAACCGGGTCTTTACCCCCCCGCCCGGCCATACCGCCAGCTCGATGCGCGAGGCGGCGAATTTCCTGAACGCCGTCGCCGAGGGCCGCACGCTGGCCGACCTGCGCCGCGGCATCGCCCAGGAAATCGAGGCGAGCCGGCAGAAGCTGGATCTGATCGCGGCGCAGATGATCGCGCATGGGTTGGCGATGTGGGACGGCGACGGGTCGGACGCGCGGCTGATCGTGCGCGGCCGCGCCAACCTGCTGGAGGACGAGGCGGTGGACCTGGACCGGGTGCGCTCGCTGTTCGACGACCTGGAACGCAAGCGCGACATCGCCGAATTCCTGGAACTGGCCGAACATGGCGAGGGGGTGCGGATTTTCATCGGCTCCGAGAACAAGCTTTTTTCACTTTCCGGTTCCTCTCTGGTGGTTTCGCCCTATATGAATGCTGACCGAAAAATTGTCGGTGCGGTCGGCGTTATCGGGCCCACGCGGCTGAACTATGGCCGGATCGTGCCGATCGTCGATTACACTGCGCAGCTTGTCGGCCGGATGATCTCTGGCCGGAAAGGATGAAGGACATGACCAAGGACAACCCGAACGGCAGCCCGCTGGACGAGGATTTCGTTGACCCGCTGAGCGATGAGGTGCCCTCGCCCGATGTCGAGGCGCTGGTGGCCGAACGGGACGAATATCGCGACCGTTTCATGCGCGCGCTGGCCGATGCCGAAAACGCCCGCAAACGCGCCGACAAGGAGCGCCGCGATGCCGAGCAATATGGCGGCTCGCGCCTGGCCCGCGACCTGCTGCCGGTGCATGACGCGCTGAGCCGCGCCTTGGACGCCGCCGGCGACGAGCAACGCGCCGCCGCTGCCGCGCTGATCGAGGGCGTCGAACTGACGCTGCGCGAGTTGAACAACGTTTTTGCCAAGCACGGCATCCATGTCGTCACCCCGGCCGTGGGCGACAAATTCGACCCGCAGCAGCACGAAGCGATGTTCGAGGCGCCGGTGCCCGGCACGGTGGCGGGCAGCATCATCCAGGTCATGGACAACGGTTTCATGCTGCATGATCGGCTGCTGAGGCCGGCCAAGGTCGGGGTCAGCTCGACCCCAGCAAGCTGAGATCGCTGAAACAGGAAAACCCCGGATTTCTCCGGGGTTTTTTGTTATCTTGTATTGGCTTGGCGCTGAAATACAAAATGTGGTTCAGTTGCCGGCCAGCACCTGACACAGACGATCCAGCTGATCCAGGTCGCGATAGGTGATGACCAATTGCCCGCCCTCGCTGCCGGCATGATTGATCGCCACCTTCATCTTGAGATGCGCGGAAAGATCGCCCTCGAGTGCGCGGGTATCCGCGTCCTTTTCCGGCTTGGCCGCTTTGGGCTTCGCGGTGGTGCCCTCGGCCTGGCGGCGAACGAGTTCCTCGGTCTCGCGCACCGAGAGGTTCTTCTCGATCACCTTGCGCGCCAGTTCGACCGCATTCGGCGCGGTGATCAGGGCGCGGGCGTGGCCCGCAGTCAGTTTGCCCTCCTTGAGCCAGGCCTGCACCTGCTCGGGCAGGTTCAGCAAACGCAGCAGGTTGGCGATGTGGCTGCGGCTCTTGTTCAGCGCTTCGCCCAGCTTTTCCTGCGTGTGGCCGAAACGATCCATGAGCTGGCGATAAGAGGCCGCCTCCTCGATCGCATTCAGGTCGGCGCGCTGGATATTCTCGACGATCGCCACCTCCAGCACCTCGGTATCGCTGAAGTCGCGCACGATGGCCGGAACCTCGTGCAACTGGGCGATCTGGGCGGCACGCCAACGCCGCTCTCCGGCGACGATCTGGTAAAGGCCCTGATCGGTCGGATGCGGCCGCACGATCAAGGGCTGCAACATGCCCCGCGCCTTGAGCGAATCCGCCAGCTCCTGCAGGGCTTCCGGCGCAAAGCTGCGGCGCGGCTGGTCGGGATTGGGTGTCAGCTGCTCGACCGGAATCACCTGCCGCGGCGCCGGGCGTTCCGAGGGGATCAGATCGACATCGGCCATCAGCGCCGACAGGCCGCGACCAAGCCCGCGCTTTTCCAGTTTATGATCGGACATGATCCCCCCTAGGCCGTGGCGAGTTGACGAGACAGAAATTCCTTGGCGAGCTCGCGATAGGCGGCGCTGCCCTTGGAATGCGGATCGTATTGCAGCACCGGCATGGCATGCGACGGCGCCTCGGACAGGCGCACGTTCCGCGGAATGACGGTCCTGTAGACCAGGCCGGACAGCGTGCTGCGGGCGTCCGCCTCGACCTGCTGCGAGAGGTTGTTGCGACTGTCCGACATGGTCAACAAGATGCCCTCGATCCGCAGATCGGGATTGGCGGCTTGCCTGACTTCGCGCACGGTCATCAGCAGCTGCGATAGACCCTCCAATGCGTAGAACTCGGCCTGCAGGGGCACCAAAACGCTGTCGGCGGCCACCATGGCGTTCACGGTCAGCAGACCCAGCGCCGGCGGGCAATCGATGAGAATATAATCGAATCCAGTGGCTTGCGACAATTTCCGGCGCAAGAGCTGGGTGCGGCCCGGGCGGCTGGACAGCTGGAAATCGGCCGAGGCGAGATCATGATTCGACGGCACGATGCGCAGATTGTTGATATCCGTGTCCTGCAGCGTCTGCGCCAGGTCCTGCTCGCCGGAAAGCAGATCATAGGCATTGGTCTGGCGCTCTTCCAACGGAACGCCAAGACCGGTCGAGGCATTTCCTTGCGGGTCAAGATCGATGATAATCACCCGTTGGCCCTGCTCGGCCAAAGCAGCCCCCAGATTGATCGCGGTAGTGGTCTTGCCGACCCCACCCTTCTGGTTTGCCACCGCGACGATGCGAGCTTCAGACATGGCGGATTCCCGTGATCTCCAGAATGGCAGCATCTGGATCGGTGCTGCTTTGATGCGCCTTCATGTCGAAACTCCAGACTTTGCGAGCTTCAGCGACTTCTTTCTGCCAATTCCGGCCCTTCATCAGCCAAGCCGTCCCCTCTGGTGAAAGATGCCGATCCACATATGCCATGAGCTGGGGCAACGGGGCAAGCGCCCGCGCGCTGATATTCTCGGCATTCTGCCTGTCGGCCATTTCGATGCGCCGACAGATCACGTCAGTATTCTGAAGCGCCAGCTCTCGAATCGAGTTGCGCAAAAATGCCGCTTTTCGCTGATCGCTTTCAAGCAGCCGCACTGGAATCTGGGGATGTGCAATGGCAATGACCAAGCCTGGCAGGCCGCCACCGGACCCGAGATCCAGCCATAGGCCGGGCGTCGGCTGCGCAAGACGCGCAAGCTGAAGCGCATCGGCGATGTGCCTGGATTCGAGCTGATCCACTGTGCTCGGCGCGATAAGATTGATTGCCGGGTTCCACTTTCTGAGCAGTCCCGCGAACGCCTCCAGGCGCTCTGTTTCACGTGAAACAATCATGCACTGCGCCGCTGCCCAGCCCGAATCAGGGCGAGGATGAGCGTCAAGGCGGCCGGCGTCATCCCCTCGATTTGTCCTGCTGCCGCCAAGGTTTGCGGGCGGAAACGTTGCAGCTTCGCCTTGAGCTCGTTGGAAAGCCCGGAAACCGCGGCGTAATCAAAGCTGTCGGGGATGCGTATAGCCTCTTCCTTGCGAAGCATCTCTGCGTCCCGCTCCTGCCGCTGCGTATATTGCTGATACAGCGCGTCAGTGGCCAATTGGACGAGAATACCCCGGTCCGCCTGCGCAAGCTGCTCATCCAGCTGCAAAACTTGCTCTGCGGAGAATTCCTGCTGGGCGAGCAAGGCAAACACGCTGCGCCGGACTCCATCATGCCGGACGTCCAAGCCAAATCGTGCCAATTCGGTGGGTGTGAAGCTGACCGCTTCGGCGCGGGCACGCGCCGCAGAATATCGCCGCATCTTATCGGTGAAGGCTTCGCGTCGAACGTGTCCAACACATCCGATTTCCAGTCCCAACGGCGTCAGGCGCTGGTCGGCATTGTCCGCGCGCAGGGAAAGCCGGAACTCGGCGCGGGACGTAAACATGCGATAGGGTTCGCTGACCCCGCGTGTCACCAGATCGTCGATCATGACGCCGATGTAGCTTTGTGAACGGCTGAAGACTTGGGCCGGCCGGCCTTGCGCACGCAGAGCCGCATTCAACCCGGCGACCAACCCCTGCGCCGCGGCTTCCTCATATCCCGTCGTGCCGTTGATCTGTCCTGCCAGGAACAGGCCGGCCAACGATTTGACTTGCAAAGTCGGCGTCAAGGCGCGGGGGTCGACGTAATCATATTCGACCGCGTAGCCGGGTTGCGCGATGACTGCCTCTTCTAGCCCCCGAATGGAACGGACATAAGCCAGCTGGACTTCCTCTGGCAACGAGGTCGAGATCCCGTTGGGATAGACGAGATCACTGTCCAAACCCTCAGGCTCCAGGAAAATCTGGTGAGACTCCTTGTCGGCGAAGCGAACGACCTTATCCTCGATCGAAGGGCAATAGCGCGGCCCGACCCCGTCGATACGACCGCCATACATCGCGGAGCGGCCTAGATTATCCTGTATAATCCGATGCGTCGTGGCGTTGGTATGCGTAATCGAGCAACTGATCTGCCTCACCTGCGGGCCGCTGTTCAAATAGGAGAATACGACCGGCTCTTCATCGCCAGGCTGCTGGTCGAGGATATCCCAGTCGATGCTGCGCCGTTCAAGCCTTGGTGGCGTGCCAGTCTTCAGGCGCCCCAAGGGCAAATTCAACGGACCAAGCGAGGCGGCAAGGGATTGCGAAGCCGGATCGCCCCAGCGGCCTGCTTGGCGCGTGACATCTCCGATATGGATAAGCCCATTCAGGAATGTTCCCGTCGTCAGCACCACTTGCTGCGCGGCGAGCTCTCTGCCATCGCTCAGCCGGACACCGTGGATCTTGCCGTTCTCGTGCAGCAGCTCGGCCGCCTCGCCCGGGACAAAGGCAAGATTGGGCTGCGAGAGCACGGTTGCTTGGGCAGCGGAACGGTAGAGTTGGCGATCCGCCTGGGCGCGCGGCCCTTGGACAGCCGGCCCCTTGCGTCGGTTCAGCAAGCGAAACTGGATTCCGGCAGCATCAGCGAGTCGGCCCATGACGCCGTCCAGCGCGTCCACTTCGCGCACCAGATGACCTTTGCCCAGACCGCCGATCGCCGGATTGCAAGACATGGTGCCAAGATCTTCCAGGCGCAGCGTAACCAGCGCTGTTTCCGCGCCCATGCGCGCCGAAGCCATGGCAGCTTCGACTCCGGCATGGCCGCCGCCAATCACTACAACATCGAATTGTTTCACGTGAAACCCTACTTTCCGATGCAGAACGAGCTGAAAATCTCGTCCAGATATTCTTCCGCGCCAATCCGGCCGATCATCGCCGCCAGAGCTTGAATGGCTTGCCGAAGCGATTCGGCAACAAACTCAGGCGATCGCATGGGCAGCTGAAGCGCATCATGAGCACGCTCCAGCGCCTCCGCCTGACGCTTGTGGCTGATCAGGCCGGAATCGGCCGCCCGGATTCGCAACCGATCATAGACTAGGTCGAGAAGTTCTGCGACCCCCTGCCCGGTAGCCGCAGAGACTGACAGCCCCTCGGCTTGTGAAAGATCGCTCTTGGAACGCACCACAATGTCGTCCGGCCCCCAAGGTTCGCTCGGCATTCCTTCCGGCGAAAGATGGATGCGCAGGTCCGCAGCCTCGGCGCGGGCTCTGGCGCGGGAAATTCCCATGGCCTCGATGACATCCTGGCTTTCGCGAAGCCCCGCGGTATCCAGAAATGTGACCGGCAGGCCACGAAGGTCGGTGCGCAGTTCAAGAATATCGCGCGTCGTTCCGGCAATATCCGAAACCAGCGCGACGTCTCTCTGCCCGATCCGGTTGAGCAGCGTCGATTTTCCGGCATTCGGAGGGCCGATGATCGCCACTTCATAGCCCTGCCGCAAGCGCTCGGTTGCGGGATAGCGAGCCAGCATGTGTCGGATTTCCGCCTGGACCGCTTCGACGATCTGAAACACCTCGCCGGGTATTTCGTCGGGAACTTCCTCATCGGCAAAGTCGATGCTGGCCTCGACCAGGGCGCCGGCGCGGATCAGGCTGGCTCGCAGGCTATCCGCCTTTTCGCTCAACTCGCCCTCGGTGGCGCGCATGGCCAAGCGGCGTTGTGCCTCAGTTTCGGCGGAAAGCAGGTCCGCCAGGCCTTCGGCCTCGGCCAGATCCATCCGCCCGTTCAGGAAGGCCCGCCGGGTGAACTCGCCCGGGTCAGCGCGCCGGAGGCCGCGTTGCAGCAGGGCCTCGGTCAATCGGCTTGCAATGACCGGCGCGCCATGCAGATGCAGTTCCGCCACTTCTTCGCCGGTGAAGCTGTGACCCTCGGCAAACCAGATCACCAGGGCGCGATCGATCAAATCGTCGCCATCCCGCAACGGCCGCAAAACGGCCAGGCGCGGTTGCGCCAGCGGACCGGCAAGCGATTCCACCGCAGACCGCGCCTGCGGACCGCTCAGACGAACAACGGAAACGCCCCCCCGGCCGGGAGGCGTTGCCTCGGCAAAGATCGTGTCCACCGCATCCTCCGCGCCGTCAGGCGTTCATCGAATCGAAGAATTCGCCGTTGGTCTTGGTCTGCTTCAGCTTCGAGATCAGGAACTCGATCGCATCCGTGGTGCCCATCGGGTTCAGGATGCGGCGCAGCAGGTAAGTCTTCTGCAAGTCCTTGGAATCGACCAGGAGTTCCTCTTTCCGGGTGCCGGATTTCAGGATGTCCATGGCGGGGAACACGCGCTTGTCGGCCACCTTGCGGTCCAGCACGATCTCGCTGTTGCCGGTGCCCTTGAATTCCTCGAAGATCACCTCGTCCATGCGCGAGCCGGTGTCGATCAGCGCCGTGGCGATGATAGTCAGCGAGCCGCCCTCCTCGATATTCCGCGCCGCACCGAAGAACCGCTTCGGGCGCTGCAAGGCGTTGGCGTCGACACCACCGGTCAGAACCTTGCCCGAGCTGGGCACAACGGTATTGAAGGCCCTACCAAGTCTTGTGATCGAATCCAGCAAGATCACCACATCTCGCTTGTGTTCGACCAACCGCTTGGCCTTTTCGATCACCATCTCGGACACGGCGACGTGCCGGCTGGCCGGTTCGTCGAAGGTCGAGGAAACCACCTCGCCCTTGACCGAGCGCTGCATGTCGGTCACTTCTTCCGGCCGCTCGTCGATCAGCAGCACGATCAGGTAGCATTCGGGATGATTGTTGGCGATCGAATGCGCGATGTTCTGCAGCAGCACGGTCTTGCCGGTGCGCGGCGGCGCCACGATCAGCGAGCGCTGGCCCTTGCCGATCGGCGCCACCAGGTCGATGATCCGGGCGGAGCGATCCTTGATCGTCGGATCCTCGATTTCCATCTTCAGCCGCTCGTTGGGATAAAGCGGCGTCAGGTTGTCGAAGGCGACCTTGTGGCGGGCCTTTTCCGGATCCTCGAAATTGATCCGCTCGACCTTGGTCAGCGCGAAGTAACGCTCGTTCTCGCCCGGCGCACGGATCACGCCCTCGACGGTGTCGCCGGTGCGCAGCGCATGCTGGCGGATCATGTCGGGGCTGACATAGATATCGTCGGGACCGGGCAGATAGTTCGCCTCGGTCGAGCGCAGGAAGCCGAAACCGTCCTGGACCACTTCCAGCACGCCGTCGCCGCCGATGTCGTAACCTTCCTCGGCATGCTCCTTGAGGATCGAGAACATCATCTCGCCCTTGCGCATGGTCGAGGCGTTCTCGATCTCCCACTCCTCGGCCATCGACAGCAGGTCGGCCGGGCTCTTGGCCTTGAGATCGGACAGGTTAAGACGTTCTTCGGTCATGTCTCGCCTATGCGCGCAAGTGCCGGGGTCGGACCGGGCCGCGCGAAAAACTGTGTCTGGAAAGATTCCGCCGGACGGCGGACAGGGCTCACATAGGCAGAAAGCGGCCGCGAGTCAATTCTTCAGAACTTCACGATCACCGAGAGCACGATCAGCGCCATCAGCAGCGTCGGCACTTCGTTCATCATCCGGTAGCGGCGCCCGTTCAGCCCGCGCCCGGACAGCAGCGCCTTGCGCTGCCCGGACAGCCACATGTGAAACCAGGTCATGCCCAGCACGCCGGCCGCCTTGGTCCAGGGCCAGACCATGCTCCAATCCACGATGCCGGGCGTCATGACCAGCGCCAGCCCGGCCAGCCAGCTGACCACCATCGCCGGGTTCATGATCATCCGCAGCAGCTTCTGCTCCATGATCGCAAAGGATTGCGCCGGCTCGGTGCCGTTCTGGCCGCGTTCGGCGTGATAGACGAAGAGCCTGGGCAGGTAGAACAGCCCGGCCATCCAGGAAATCACCGCCATGACATGCAGCGCCTTCACCCAAGGGTAAGCGAGGGACAGGAAATCGGTCATCGGGCACCTCCGAGGCCATCTCCTCTAACAAAAAAGAAAGAAGATAAAGAAAGATGATGATGTTGTTGGGCCTGTGGATGACGGGATTTCGCTGTTCCACGGCAGATCTCCCCAGCCGCAGCCGGTTGGGGAGAAAAATCCCGTTAACCATTCGTTAAGGAATTACCGAAGTGAAATCAGCATATTGTGACAAAGACCTCTGTGGATAAGTTTGTGAAAGATTTTCTTGTCCACAGGCTGTTGACGGCGATCCGGCGGGTTTTCGACATGGGGACAAACCCGTTTCGTTCACGCGGGCCGCGGCGGGGTCATGCACAGGCCGGCGCGGGCAGGCCGGATCTCCACAATCCATGCCGGGTGAGTCGTGGCAGCTTATCCACAGGGTTATGCCGAACGGCCCGCGCGAGCCTTTACTTCAGCAGGCCGGCTTCGCGGTAATAGCGCGCGGCGCCGGGATGCAGCGGGATGCCGATGCCTTGCAATGCACGATCGGGCGCGATGTCGCGCCCCCGGGCGTGGCCGGCGTCCAGCAGCCGGCGGCTGCGCGCGCTCCACAGCGCCCGGGTGATGTCGTGGATCAGCGCCTCGGGCTGGTCGGTCGAGGTGACCCATTGCGCGCCGACGCTGATCGTCGCGACATCGGCGTCCTGTCCGTCATAGGTGCCGGCCGGGATCGTGGCGCGGGCCAGGAAGCCGTGCTCGCCCATCAGCCCCTGGGCCAGCGCGCCGTCGATGGGCAGGATGCGGATCGGCTGCTGGCTGGCGAGTTCCGCGATGGCGCCGGCCGGATAGCCGCCGACGAAGAACAGCGCGTCAAGCTGGCCCTGCTGCATTGCCGCGCCGGCCTCGTCCAGCGTCAAATAGAGGGGCGAAATGTCCCGTTCGGACAGTCCGGCCCCGGCCAGGATGGCCCGGGCGTCGACCAGCGTGCCCGAGCCGGGCTCGTCCAGCGATACCCGCTTGCCGCGCAGGTCGGCGACCGATTCGATCTGCGCGCCGTCGCGCACGACCAGATGGATGGCCTCGGGGTAAAGATTGGCGATGGCGCGCAGCTTGTCGGCCTTGGGCCTGTCCTGCCAGATCCCGCCGCCGGAATAGGCCCAGGCGGCGACGTCGCCCTGGACGAAGCCCGATTCCAGCGCCCCGCCTTGCACCGCCTCGGCATTCGCCACCGATCCGGTCGAGGCCAGGGCCGAGGCGACCAGCCCCGGCACGCCGCATTCGCCCGGCTCGGCGCAGGCCCTTGCACCCGGTGGCGCCGAGATCGCCTGGGCCAGCAAGCCGCCGATGGGATAATAGGTGCCGGCCGTGCTGCCGGTGCCGATGCGAAAGAACGAAGGCCCCGGGTTGTCGGCCGCCTGCTGCGCCAGCGCATTGCCGGCCAGAAGCAGCGCCAGCGCGGCGACGATTCCCAACCCAGTCCTGCGCCGCATGGCCAGCCCTTTTCGCCCGGATCCCTGCGCCAAGCTTGCGCCGCGCCGGCGGGGCTGGCAACCCGGCCCGCTGCGGCTTTCGGCGGCCGCGCACGAAATCGCGCGCGGCGTGATCCGTTTGCGTCATCCATGCGTCGCATTTGAAGAGCGCTGGCGGCGAAAACGGGTGCATTCCTGAAAACAGCACGTCCCCCATAGCCAGCGGAATCAAGCCATGCTGAACACAGTCGAGATCCTGAACCAACTCGCCAACCGCCAGAAGAATTTCGCGCTGCCCCGCGATCTTTACTGCGACGAGGGCGTTTTCCAGACCGACCTCGCGCAGATCTGGTACAAGGAATGGCTGTTCGCCGTTCCGGCCTGCGAGATTCCCAAGACCGGCAACTATGCCACGATGCAGGTCGGCGCCTATCCGGTGCTGATCGTGCGCGGCGGCGACGGCAAGGTGCGGGCCTTCCACAACGTCTGCCGCCACCGCGGCCAGCGCCTGTGCTCCAAGCCGAACGGCTCGACCCCGAAACTGGTCTGCCCCTATCACCAGTGGACCTATGAGCTGGACGGCAAGCTGCTCTATGCCCGCGACATGGGCGACGATTTCGACGCCTCGAAATTCGGGCTGAAGCCGGTGCATTGCGTGGACCTGAACGGCATGGTCTTCATCTGCCTGGCCGAGGTGCCGCCCGCGATCGCCGACGTGGCCAAGCAGCTGATGTCCTACCTGGCGCCCAGTGCGCTGGCCGATGCCAAGGTGGCCCATTCCTCGACCATCATCGAGAACGGCAACTGGAAGCTGGTGATCGAGAACAACCGCGAATGCTATCATTGCGGCGGCTCGCACCCCTCGCTCTGCCGGACCTATTCCGACAACCCGAACATGACCGCGATGGAAGGCCCCGACAGCGCCAGCCCCGACATCCTGGCGCATTGGAAGCGCTGCGAAGAGGCCGGCCTGCCCTCGCGCTTCGTCAACCACCCCAAGATGCAATGGCGCCTGGCCCGCATCCCGCTGCTGAACAACGCCGAAAGCTACACCATGAGCACCAAGGCCGCGGTCGCAAAGCGCATGGGCAGCATGCCCTTCAACGACGCCGGCAGCCTGCTGTTCTTCCATTATCCGAACACCTGGAACCACTTCCTGGCCGACCACGCCATCGTCTTCCGCGTGCTGCCGATCAGCCCGACCGAAACCCAGGTCACCACGAACTGGCTGGTGCACAAGGACGCGGTCGAGGGCGTGGACTACAATATCGAGGATCTGACCACCGTCTGGATCAACACCAATGACGAGGATCGCCAGGTCGTCGAGGAAAACCAGAAGGGCATCCTGTCGCCGGCCTATGAGCCGGGCCCCTATTCCTCGATCCAGGAAGAGGGCGTGGTGCAGTTCATCGACTGGTATGCCGACACCATGATCGGCCGCCTGTCCCCCACCCCGGCGATGGCGGCGGAATAATGGCGGTCCTGGTCAAGGCATTCGGCGACCGGCCCTGGAAGGACGACGAGCCGCTGGAATGCGTGATGGTGGTGCCCGAATGCACGGACACCGCCACCTTCACCTTTCGCGCGCCCTCGGGGGCCTGGTTCGACTATCAGCCGGGGCAGTTCATCACGCTGGACCTGCCGGTGCCGGGCGGCAACGTCCAGCGCACCTATACCATCAGCTCCAGCCCGTCGCGGCCGCTGTCGATCTCGGTGACGGTCAAGGCCGGTCCCGACAGCATCGGCACCCGCTGGATGCTGGACCACCTGCGGCCGGGGATGCGGCTCAAGGCCTATGGGCCCAGCGGCATCTTCAGCTTCGTCAAGCACGAGGCGCCGAAATACCTGTTCATTTCGGCCGGATCCGGCATCACCCCGGTCATGTCGATGACGACCTGGGCCTGGGATTCGGGCGAGATGCCGGACATCGTCTTCGTCCACGCCGCCCGCACCCCCAGCGAGATCATCTTCCGCCAGCGCCTGGAAGGCATGGCCGACCGCGTGCCCGGCCTGCAGCTGCGCTTTACCGTCGAACAGAGCGACCCGTTCCGCACCTGGCACGGCTACAGCGGCCGGCTGAACCAGATCATGCTGGGCCTGATGGCGCCCGACTATCTGGAACGCGAGGTGTTCTGCTGCGGCCCCGAGCCCTTCATGCAGGCGGTGCGCGACATGCTGATCGCGCTCGGCTTCGACATGGACCATTACCATCAGGAAAGTTTCGGCGCCCCGATCCGCACCGAATCCGATGCCCCGGTGCTGGACGACGTGGTGCTGGACGATGCCGCCGGCGCGCAGATCACCTTTGCCGCCTCGGGCATCACCGCGAAATGCGCCGAGACCGACACGGTGCTGGCGGTGGCCAAGGCGAACGGGCTGAACATCCCCTCGGGCTGCACCTTCGGCCTGTGCGGCACCTGCAAGATCAGGAAGACCTCGGGCGAGGTGCATATGGTCCACAACGGCGGCATCACCGACGACGACATCGAGGCAGGCTATATCCTGGCCTGCTGCTCGCATCCCATGGGCGCCATCGCCGTCGAAGTCTGAGCTTGGCGTGTGTCGTCCAAGGCGCGCCCCACTGGGGCGTGCCTTCGGTGCTTGCGCTTGACAGCACTACCATACCGCGCAATCCTGACCCTGTACCTATCTCTACGACAGGCAAAGGAGGGCGCGATGAACATCGACCTCTCGCGGCGTGGCTTTCTGAAGCTGGCCGGCGCGGGTGTCGCGGCAACCTCGCTGGGAGCCATGGGCTTTGGCGAGGCAGAGGCGGCGGAGCAGGCGCATGTGCGTGCCTTCAAGCTGGCCTCGATGACCGAGACGCGCAACACCTGCACCTATTGCTCGGTCGCCTGCGGCATCCTGATCTATTCCAAGGGCGACGTGGCGGCCGGCGAAAACGCCGTCATCACCCATATCGAGGGCGATGCCGACCACCCGACCAACCGCGGCACGCTATGCCCGAAAGGCGCGGCGCTGAAGGACATCGTCCATTCCGAGACCCGCCTGACCGCGCCCCGCATCCGCCGCCCCGGCGCCGCCGGCTTCGAGGAGATCAGCTGGGACGAGGCGCTGGACAAGATCGCCCGCGCGCTGAAGGACGATCGCGACGCCAACATGGTGCTGACCAACGACCTTGGCGTGCCGGTGAACCGCTGGACCACCACGGGCTTCCTGGCCGCCTCGGCCACCACGAACGAGACCGCATGGCTGACCTACAAGACGGTGCGCGCCATGGGGATCGTCGGATTCGACAACCAGGCGCGCGTCTGACACGGCCCCACGGTGTCCAGTTTGGGCCCGACATTTGGCCGCGGAGCGATGACCAACCCCTGGACCGACATCAAGAACACCGACCTGGTGATCGTGATGGGCGGGAATGCTGCCGAAGCCCATCCCTGCGGCTTCAAATGGGTGACCGAAGCCAAGGCGCGGCGCGGCGCCAAGCTGATCGTCGTGGACCCACGGTTCACGCGCACGGCATCCGTATCCGATTATTACGCCCCGATCCGGCCCGGCTCGGACATCACCTTCCTGATGGCGCTCATCAACTGGATGATCCAGAACGACAGGGTCCAATGGGACTATGTCAGGAACTTCACCAACGCGCCCTTCATCGTGAAGGACGAGTTCGGCTGGAGCGACGGGCTGTTCTCGGGCTACGACCCTGAAAAGCGCGACTATGACAAGTCGAGCTGGGACTACGTCATCGGCGAGGACGGTTTCGCCCAGGTCGACATGACGCTGCAAAACCCGCGCTGCGTCTGGAACCTGCTGAAAGAGCATGTCTCGCGCTATACGCCCGAGCTGGTCGCGCAGGTCTGCGGCACGCCCAAGGACCGTTTCCTGCATATCGCGGAAATGATCGGCGAATGCGCGGCGCCCGACAAGGCCATGACCTCGATGTATGCGCTGGGCTGGACGCAGCATTCCAAGGGCGCGCAGAACATCCGCGGCATGGCGATGCTGCAGCTGGTGCTGGGCAATATCGGCGTGCGCGGCGGCGGCATGAACGCCTTGCGCGGGCATTCCAACATCCAGGGCCTGACCGATATCGGGCTGATGTCGAACCTGCTGCCCGGCTACATGAACATCCCGACCGAGGCGGAGCCGGACCTGGCGACCTATATGTCCAGCCGCACCTTCAAGCCGCTGCGGCCGGGCCAGACCAGCTATTGGCAGAACTACTCCAAATTCTTCGTCAGCTTCATGAAAGCGATGTGGGGCGATGCCGCCACGGCCCAGAACGAATGGGCCTATCACTGGCTGCCCAAGCTGGACGTGCCGACCTATGACGTGTTGCGCATGTTCGAGCTGATGAAGGCGGGCAAGGTCAACAACTACTTCTGCCAGGGCTTCAACCCGCTTCTGGCCTTCCCCGACCGCGGCAAGCTGACCGAGGCCTTCAGCAAGCTGAAGCTGCTGGTCGTCATGGACCCGCTGGAGACCGAGACCGCCCGCTTCTGGGAAAACCACGGCGAACACAACGACGTGGACACCGCCGCGATCCAGACCGAGGTGATCCAGCTGCCCACCACCTGCTTTGCCGAGGACGACGGCTCGCTGGTGAACTCGGGGCGCTGGCTGCAATGGCACTGGGCGGCGGGCACGCCGCCGGGCCAGTCGAAACGCGACACCTGGATCATGTCGCAGATCTTCCAGCGCGTCAGGACGCTTTACCAGGACGAGGGCGGCATCCTGCCCGAGCCGATCCTGAACCTGGCCTGGGACTATGCCAACCCCGAGGAACCAACGGCCGAGGAACTGGCGAAAGAGATGAACGGCCGGGCGCTTGCCGATGTCCACGATCTCAAGGACACCGCCAAGCTGCTGACCCCGGCGGGCAAGCTTCTGGCGAACTTCAGCCAGTATCGCGACGACGGCTCGACCATGGGCGCCTGCTGGATCTTCTCGGGCTCCTGGACGGAAGAGGGCAACATGATGGCCCGGCGCGACAACGCCGACCCCGACGACGTCGGCCTGTTCCCGAACTGGACCTATGCCTGGCCGCTGAACCGGCGCATCCTCTACAACCGCGCCTCGGCCGATCTGCAGGGCAAGCCCTGGGACGCCAGCCGCAAGCTGATGGAATGGGACGGCGAGAAATGGGCCGGCTACGACGTGCCCGACATCGCCCCGACCTCGAAACCCGGCGAGGTCGGCCCCTTCATCATGAACCAGGAGGGCACCTCGCGGCTGTTCACCCGCGGCATGATGCGCGACGGGCCGTTCCCGACCCATATGGAGCCGTTCGAAAGCCCCATCGCCAACGTCTTCAACCCCGAGATGCGGGGCAATCCGGTGGCGCGGGTCTTCGTCGATGATGCCGAGCAATTCGCCACCAGCGACGAATTCCCCTTCGTCGCGACCTCCTACCGGCTGACCGAGCATTTCCACTACTGGACCAAGAACAACCGCATCAACGCGGCGCTCCAGCCCGAATTCTTCGTCGAGATCAGCGAGGAACTGGCGGCGCTGAAGGGCATCACCCGGGGCGGCTGGGTGCGGGTCTGGTCCAAGCGCGGCTCGGTCAAGGCCAAGGCGCTGGTGACGAAACGGCTGAAGCCGCTGCAATGCGGCGACAAGACCGTCTATGTCGTCGGCATCCCGCTGCATTGGGGCTTTGTCGGCGCGGCGCGCAAGGGCTGGGGGCCGAACAGCCTGACGCCCTTCGTCGGCGACGCCAATGTGGAAACGCCTGAATTCAAGGCGTTCCTCGTCAATATCGAACCGGCAACCGGGGAGGCGGTGTCATGACCACGGACCCCAAGCTTGACAGCCCGCGCACTGCGGTCGCCAATCCGCCGATCCAGCCCATGCCCACCAACCTGGGCGCGGGCGACGTCATCCGCGCCTCGGCCATGCCCGACCTCGCCCCGCCCACGCGCGAGCTGACGCCGGTGGCGAAGCTGATCGACGTCAGCAAATGCATCGGCTGCAAGGCCTGCCAGTCGGCCTGCGCCGAATGGAACGACACCCATCCCGAGATCGAGCACAATACCGGCGTCTATGAGAACCCCCACGACCTGACGCCCGAGATGTTCACGCTGATGCGGTTCTCGGAATACGACAACCCCGAGACCGGCGATCTCGAATGGCTGATCCGCAAGGACGGCTGCATGCATTGCGTCGATCCCGGCTGCCTCAAGGCCTGCCCGGCCCCGGGCGCCATCGTGCAATATTCGAACGGCATCGTCGATTTCATCCACGAGAACTGCATCGGCTGCGGCTATTGCGTGACCGGCTGCCCGTTCAACATTCCGCGCGTCAGCCAGAAGACCCATGTCAGCTACAAATGCACGCTCTGTTCCGACCGGGTGGCGGTGGGACAGGGGCCGGCCTGCGCCAAGGCCTGCCCGACCCAGGCCATCGTCTTCGGCCACAAGGAGGACATGATCGCCCATGCCGAAGAGCGCGTAGCCGACCTGAAGTCCCGCGGCTATGAGAACGCCGGCATCTACGACCCCGAGGGCGTCGGCGGCACGCATGTGTTCTATGTGCTGCACCACGCCGACAAGCCGGCGCTTTATTCCAACCTGCCCGAGAATCCGCGCATCTCGCCCGTGGTCGAGGGCTGGAAGGGCGTCACCAAGACGCTGGGCCTGGCGGCCATCGGCCTGGCCGCGGTCGGCTCGGTCCTGCACGGGCTCCTGGGTCGCGCCAATACCGTCAGCGCCGAGGACGAGCACGAGGCCGAGGAACTGGTCGATCCCAACCCCCCGCCCGAGAGGACATGATGGCAAAGCGCATCTTTTCCCAACCCGGCGATCATATCGAAACCACCGCCCCGGTGACGGTCAGCCGCTATCGCGGCTTTACCCGCGCCAATCACTGGGTCACCGCCGGCAGCCTGATCGTGCTGCTGCTGTCGGGCATGGCGCTGTTTCACCCGGCGCTTTACTTCCTGACCGGGCTTTTCGGCGGCGGCCAGGTGACACGCTGGCTGCACCCCTTCGTCGGCGTCCTGCTGTTCTTCAGCTTCTTCATCCTGTTCCTGCAGCTCTGGCGCCTGAACCTGCCGCGCGCCGAGGACGTGACCTGGGTCGAGAACATCGGCGACGTGCTCAAGGGCGACGAGGAAAAGCTGCCCGAGCTGGGCAAGTACAATGCCGGGCAGAAGTTCATCTTCTGGGCCATGTCGGCGCTGATCGTGGTGCTGATCGTCTCGGGCGTGATGGTGTGGGAGCAGTATTTCCCGCATCTGGTCTCGATCCCGGCGCGCCGCTGGGCCATGCTGGTGCATTCGCTGGCGGCGGTGGCGATCATCCTGACCTTCATCCTGCACGTCTATGCGGCGTTCTGGACCCGCGGCACGCTGCGCGCCATGACGCGCGGCACCGTCACCGGCGGCTGGGCCTGGAAGCACCACCGCAAATGGCTGCGGGAACTGGCTGGACGCGAGCGGCGCGGCCCGGCAGAGTAGGGCCAGCCCGGCCGTCCCGGCCCGCAAGGGAGCCCATGTCCGCAAGCCTGAAACCCGACCCCTCCATGATCGGCGGCATCGCCCGGGTGCCGCTGGTGCGCCTGCCCGATCCGCAGGCGCTGTTTGCCGCCCGCGCCGGGCGGTTCGATTTCCTAGCCGGGCATAATGCCAATCTGGCGCCCTATCTGCGCTTCCTGGCGGCGATCTGCCGGGCGCAGGCCCAGCTTGCCGCCGAACTGCCCGCCCCTGCACCGCTGCCGGATGCAACCATCGAGCAGGCCCGCGCCGCCCGCATGCCGCCCCTGGACCGCCAGGCGTTGCGCGCGCCGCTGGCCCAGGCACTGGCCGCCCTGCTGCCCATGCTGGAAGCCGTCGAGATGCCCGAGCCTGCCCGGCTGGCGCTGGCCGCCCTGGCCGCGGCCGAGGATGCGGACCGCGACTGGGTCATCGGCAATGTGCTCTCGGACACCATTCCCGCCGACAGCGTCGCCCCGCATGTCTTCGCCGCTGCCGCCTTGCAGGTCGTGGCCAGCCTGCATGCTGCCGCCCTGCCCGGCGACAGGCTGGTGGCGATCCGCACCGGCACCTGTCCGGCCTGCGGCGGCCGCCCGCTCGCCAGCCTCGTCACCGAAAACATCGGCGCCGAGGGCGCGCGTTACTGCGCCTGCGCCACCTGCCAGGCGCTGTGGAACGAGGTGCGGGTGAAATGCACCTGCTGCGGCTCGACCAAGGGCATCACCTATCGTTCGGTCGAAACCGAAGAGGCCACGGTCAAGGCCGAATGCTGCCGGGAATGCGGCCAGTGGGTCAAGATTTTGTATCAGAACAAGAACCCGACCCTGGAAGTTGTAGCAGACGATGTGGCAAGTCTCGGCCTTGACCTGATGATGCGCGACACGGAATGGCGACGCGGCGGCTTCGATCCCTTCCTGGCGGGGTTCTGATGTCGCTGCGCGGCCTGCCCTCGGTTGATCGGCTGCTGGCCGAATGCGGGTCGCTGATCGAAAACCATGGCCGGGCGCAGGTCACCGACGCTCTGCGCGCCGAACTGACGACGATCCGCGAAGCCCGACCCGAGCCGCTGCCCGATGCGGCGGCGATCCTGGCGCTGGCGCAGGCCCGGCTGGCGCTGATGGCGCAATCCCGGCTGCGCCCGGTGCTCAACCTGACCGGCACCGTCCTGCACACCAACCTTGGCCGCGCCCTGCTGGCCGATGCGGCGATCGAGGCCGCGCTGGCCGCCATGCGCGCGCCCGCCGCGCTGGAATTCGATCTCGACACCGGCGGGCGCGGCGAACGCGACAGCCACCTGCGCGGACTTTTGTGCGAACTGACCGGGGCCGAGGATGCGACCGTCGTCAACAACAACGCCTCGGCGGTGCTGATCGTGCTGAACACGCTGGCGCGGGGCCGCGAGGCCGTGGTCTCGCGCGGGGAACTGATCGAGATCGGCGGCGCCTTCCGCATGCCCGCGATCATGGAGCAGGCCGGCTGCCGGCTGCGCGAGGTCGGCACCACCAACCGCACCCATGCCAGGGACTACCGCGAGGCCATCGGCCCCGAGACCGGCCTGTTGATGAAGGTCCACACCTCGAACTATCGCATCGAGGGCTTCACCAAAGAGGTGCCGGCCCCCGAACTGGCGCAGATCGCGCATCAGGCGGGGTTGCCCATGGTAAACGACCTCGGCTCGGGCACGCTGGTGGACCTGCGCCGCTGGGGCCTCGCGCCCGAGCCGACCGTGGCCGAGGCGGTGGCCGAGGGCGCCGATGTCGTCACCTTTTCGGGCGACAAGCTGCTGGGCGGGCCGCAGGCGGGCTTCATCGTCGGCCGGCGCGAGATCATCGCCGCCATCAACAGGAATCCGCTGAAACGCGCCCTCCGCATGGACAAGATCCGCATCGCCGCGACCGAGGCGACGCTGCGGCTGTATCGCGACCCCGACCGGCTGGCCGAGCGGCTGCCGACCCTGCGCCTGCTCTCGCGCCCGCTGGCCGAGATCCGCGCCCAGGCCGAGCGGCTGGCGCCGATGGTTGCGCGCGCGCTTGGCTGCACCGTGACCGTGACCCCCTGCGCCAGCCAGATCGGCTCGGGCGCGCTGCCGACCGACACCATCCCCAGCGCCGGCCTGGCGCTGACCCCGCGCCCCGAGGCGCTGGCCGAAAGGCTGCGCGGGCTTTCCACCCCGATCATCGGCCGCATCCATGACGGCGCGCTGATCCTCGACCTGCGCTGCCTGCCCGATGACGCGGCGCTGACCCAAGCCCTGGCATGATCGTCGGGACGGCCGGCCATATCGACCATGGCAAGACCGCTCTGGTCAAGGCGCTGACCGGCGTGGACGCCGACCGCCTGGCCGAGGAAAAGGCCCGCGGCATCACCATCGAGCTGGGCTTCGCCTATGCCGACCTGGGCGCCGGCAGCGTCACCGGCTTCGTGGATGTGCCGGGGCACGAGAAATTCGTCCATACCATGCTGGCCGGCGCCGGCGGCATCGACCTGGCGCTGCTGGTCGTCGCCGCCGATGACGGCATCATGCCGCAAACCCGCGAGCATCTGGCCATCCTCGACCTGCTGGGCATCCGACGCGGCATGGTCGCGCTGACCAAATCCGACCTGGCCGGCCCCGACCGGCTGGCCGCGCTGCGCGCCGAGATCGCCGAATTGCTGGCCCCGACCGGGCTTGATGGCGCGCCGGTCTTCCCGGTCTCCTCGCTGACCGGCGCCGGCATTCCCGCCTTGCGCGACGCCCTGGCCCGGGCCGAGGCCGAGACCGCCGCCCGCGCCACCGGCGACCGCTTCCGCATGGCCATCGACCGCAGCTTCACCCTGGCCGGCACCGGCACCGTCGTCACCGGCACCGTGCTGTCCGGCCGAGTCGCGACCGGGGATCAGGTCACGCTCAGCCCCTCCGGCCTGCCGGCGCGGGTACGCGGCATCCATGCCCAGAACCGCAAGGCGGATCAGGGGTTTGCCGGCCAGCGCTGCGCCCTGAACCTTGCCGGCGAGGCGATCACACGCGAGGCGATCCACCGCGGCGACCTGGCGCTGGACCCGGCACTGCACGCGCCAACGCAGCGCATCGACGTGACCCTGCGCGTGCTTGCCGGCGAGCCGAAGCCGCTGGCCACCTGGTTCCCCGCCCGCCTGCACCTGGGCGCGGCCGAGACCGGCGCCCGCATCGTGCCGCTGCAAGGCCCGCTGGGTCCGGGCGAGACCGGGCTGGCGCAGATCGTGCTGGACCGCCCCGTCGCCGCAGCATTTGGCGAGCGCTTCATCCTGCGCGATACCTCGGCCCGGCGGACCATCGGCGGCGGCAGCTTGATCGACCTGCGCCCGCCCGCCCGCCACCGCGCGCGCCCCGAGCGGCTGGCGCAGCTCGCCGCCATGGCCCTGCCCAACCCGGCCAAGGCCTTGGCCGCCATGGCCCGGCTGGAGGCGGTGGACCTCGACGCCTTCGCCCGCGACCGCGCGCTGGCGCCGCCGGGCCTGGCCCAGGCCGTGGCCGACTCGGGCGTCGCCGTGATCCCCGGCACCCGGCAGGCGCTGTCACCCGATCTGCTCGACGCGCTGCGCCAGGGGGTTACCGCCCAGCTCACCGCCTTCCACGCCGAGAACGCCGATCTGCAGGGCCTGGGCCGCGAGCGGCTGCGCCTGGCCGTGCACCGCCGCCTGTCGCGCCCCGACTTCACCGCGCTTCTGCGCGCCGAGGCCGAGGCCGGCCGCATCGCGCTCGACGGCGCCTTCGTCCGCCTGCCCGGCCACCTGCCCCGGCTCTCGGACCAGGACGAGGCGCTGCTGGCCCAGATGCTGCCGCGCCTGGACGGCGCCGAGCGGTTCCGCCCGCCCCGCGTCCGCGACTTCGCCACCGAAATGGGCGCCGACGAGGCCGAGATCCGCCGCATCCTGCGCATGGCCGCGCGCCAGGGCCGCCTCGACCAGATCGCGCATGACCATTTCTTTGCCCGCGCCACCACGATCGAGATGGTCGCCATCATCCGCGATGTCGCGGCGCAGGCCCCGGACGGCTGGTTCACCGCCCCCGCCTTTCGCGACCGGGTGCAGAACGGCCGCAAGGTGGCGATCCAGATCCTGGATTTCTTCGACCGGCTGGGTCTGACCTTGCGCCGGGGCGATCTTCGTCGCATCAATCCGCATCGGATCGACCTGTTCCAGCCGGACGGCCCCGATATGTGAACCATAGGGAAGAGAAGCGTCCCCGGTGGGGCGGCCGGACTTCAAATCCGGTTGGGGCAGTCAGCCTGTCCCGGGTGGGTTCGACTCCCACTCTCTTCCGCCAAATCCAAAGAGGTGACGGATGAACGGCTTGGAACTGGGCGGCAGCGGCGTGACGGTCAGCGGCATCTGCCTTGGCACGATGACCTTCGGCAACCAGACCGACGCGCGGGCCGCCCATGAACAGCTGGACCGCGCCCTGGCGGCTGGCGTCGGCTTTCTCGACACCGCCGAGATGTATCCGGTCAATCCCACCCGGCGCGAAACCGTCGGCCGCAGCGAGGAGATCATCGGCGACTGGCTGGCGGCGCGCGGCAACCGCGACCGGGTGCAGATCGCGACCAAGGTCACCGGCCCCAGCGGCATGTCCGGCCCCAGGGCTATGACGGTGCCATCATCCGCCAGACCGTCGAGGCCTCGCTGAAACGCCTGCGGACCGATTGCATCGACCTTTACCAGCTGCACTGGCCGCAGCGCGGCAGCTACGCCTTCCGGCAGAATTGGCGCTACGATCCCTCGGGACAGGACCGGCAGCAGACGCTGGACCACATGGCCGATGTGCTGGGCGCCATCGCCGAACTGCACCGGGCCGGCAAGATCCGCGCCTTCGGCCTCTCGAACGAATCGGCCTGGGGCACGGCGCGCTGGATCGACACGGCCGAGCGGCTGGGCGCGCCGCGCGTGGCGTCGATCCAGAACGAATATTCGGCGCTCTACCGCGCCTATGACACCGATCTCGCGGAACTGGCGGTGAATGAAAGCGTCACCCTGCTGGCCTATTCGCCGCTGGCCGCCGGGCTGCTGACCGGCAAATACCAGGACGGCAGCGCACCGCAAGGCAGCCGCGCCGCCGTCGACCTCGAGACCGGCGGCCAGGGCAACCTCGGCGGCCGCCGGACCGCGCGCGCCATCGCCGCCGTCGCCGCCTGGCACGGGCTTGCGGGCGAGCTGGGCCTAGACCCGATCCACATGGCGATCGCCTTTACGCGGCAGCGCCCCTTCGCCTGCATCCCGATCATCGGCGCCACGACCACGGCGCAGCTCGACCACCTGCTGGCCGGGATCGACCTGGTGCTGCCCCCGGACGCGCTGCGCCGCATCGACCAGCTGCACCGCGCCCACCCGCTGCCCTATTGAACCGACGCCACGGCAGCATTGGCAGCCGCGCCCCGGCCGGGCAATCTGGCCCCGCCGCTCAAGGAGGAACCCATGCTGCCGCCCATCCTGTCGCATCTGCGCATCCCCGTCGTCGCCTCGCCCATGTTCATCGTCTCGGGGCCCGACCTGGTCATCGCGCAATGCAAGGCCGGCATCGTCGGCAGCTTCCCGGCGCTGAACGCCCGCGAGAAACCCGGCGAGGCCCCGCTGCTCGACGCCTGGCTGACCCGCATCGCCGAGGAGCTCGACCGCCACAACCAGGCCAATCCCGATCGCCCGGCCGCGCCCTTCGCGGTGAACCAGATCGTGCATCGCAGCAATGCGCGGCTGGAACGCGACATCGAGATCTGCCACCGCCACAAGGTGCCGATCTGGATCACCAGCCTGGGCGCCCGGCCCGAGGTGAACGCGGCCGCGCATGACTGCGGCGGCATCGCGCTGCATGACGTCATCAACAACACTTTCGCCCGAAAGGCCATCGACAAGGGCGCCGACGGGCTGATCGCGGTCGCGGCGGGTGCGGGAGGCCATGCCGGCCCGCAATCGCCCTTTGCGCTGGTCCAGGAAATCCGCGCCTGGTTCGACGGCCCGCTGCTGCTTTCCGGCGCCATCGCCACCGGCCGCGCCGTGCTGGCGGCGCAGGCCATGGGCGCCGATCTCGCCTATGTCGGCAGCCCGTTCATCGCCACCACCGAATCCAGCGCCCAGCCGGAATACAAGCAGATGATCGCCGAAAGCGGCGCCGAGGATATCGTCACCTCGTCCCTCTTCACCGGTGTGTCGGGCAACTACCTCGCGCCCTCGATCCGCGCGGCCGGGCTCGACCCGGAAAACCTCGCGACGGCCGATGCCACGGCGATGGATTTCGACAAGGCCACCTCGGGCGGCAAACCCAAGGCCTGGAGCCAGATCTGGGGCTCGGGCCAGGGCATCGGCGTGGTGAAATCCGTGACCCCGGCCGCCGAACTCATCGACCGCCTGGCCACGGAATACGCCGCCGCCCGCCGCCGCCTCTGCGCCGACTGAGCGCGCCTCACCGTTTCCCAAATACTCAAGAAGCCGCGCGCCCGGGGCCCGCGGCTTCTTTGCTCTGCAAATACCCCCGGCGACGCCGCAACCGGCGCCCAGGGCTCAGCTGACCGCCAGCCCCTCGGTCGAGGCAAAGAACATCGCCTGCGATACCGCCGAGCGCACCTGCTCCTCGGAATAGGGCTTCGAGATCAGGAAGGCCGGCTCCGGCCGGTCGCCGGTCAGCAGCCGCTCGGGGAAGGCGGTGATGAAGATCACCGGAATGTCGCCCATGTCGGCCAGCAGCTCGTTCACCGCGTCGATGCCCGAGGAACCGTCGGCCAGCTGGATATCGGCCAGGATCAGGTCCGGCCGCTTCTGATGCGCCAGTTCGACCGCGGCCTTGTGGGTGCGGGCGATGCCGGTCACGTCATGGCCCATGGCCTGCACGATGCCCTTCAGGTCCATGGCGATGATGGTCTCGTCCTCGATCACCATGACCTTGCCGGACAGCGTCTGGCTCATCTCGCTCAGCGCGATCTGCACCAGCTCCTCGGCCTCGGCCTGCGGGCATTGCATGACCTGCGCGATCTGGTCGTAGCGCAGCTCCTCGATGGTGCGCAGAAGCAGCGCCTCGCGCGAATTCGGCGTCAATCCGCGCAGATGCGCCTGGGCGCGGGCCTCGCGCGGGGTCTGCGCCTCGGCCTCGACCGGCTGGCCCGAGCTTTGCCAGATGGCGTGGAAGGTGCGGAACAGGCCGATGCGGGTGTCATCGCCCTGCATGACGCTGCGGTCGGCCAGGATGGCCTCGAGCGTGGCGGCGGCATAATTGTCGCCGGCTGTCTGGCTGCCGGTCAGCGCACGCGCATAGCGGCGAAGATAGGGCAGCTCTCGGCTGATGGATTGGGCGAGATCCGCTGCGGACATGGCTTCCTCGAAAAATACGTTCCTGTTTGGAACTTGACCGGATACGTAGCGGTTAGGCAAGGTGCGCACAAGATTTTCGGGAATAACTAAAAAATGAATACGAGGCGGGAAGAACGCAGGCGGGCCGCGATCGAGAAGCAGATCGACGAGAATCTGCGGCGTGTCTATGAACAGGAAGCCACCCAGCAAATTCCCGACAAGTTCTTGCAGTTGCTCGACAAATTGCGCGAGCAGGAGTAATCCGCATGACCTTCCAGAAACCGGCGAAAGCCGCCCGCTCCGAAGGCCATGGCGACCCTCGGGACGAATTGGTGGACCATCTGCCGGCGCTGCGGGCCTTTGCGCTGTCGCTGACGCGCGAAGGCGCCTCGGCCGACGACCTGGTGCAGGACACCATCGTCAAGGCCTGGACCCATATCGACAAGTTCCAGCCCGGCACCAACCTGCGGGCCTGGCTCTTCACCATCCTGCGCAACACCTTCTATTCCGCCCGGCGCAAGACCCGGCGCGAGGTCAGCGACACCGACGGCATCCATGCCGCCCGCCAGGCCGCGCGGCCCGAGCATGACGGCCGCCTGGCCCTGAACGATTTCCGCCACGCCTTCGAGAAGCTGCCCGACGAGCAGCGCGAGGCGCTGATCCTGGTCGGGGCCTCGGGCTTTTCCTACGAGGAAGCCGCCTCGATGACCGGCGTCGCCGTCGGCACGGTCAAGTCGCGCGCCAACCGCGGCCGCCGCCGCCTGGCCGAGCTGCTGCACCTGGAAGAGGGCGAGGAGCTCGAGATGACCGACCGCGCCACGCTGGCGGTGATGGCGCAGAACAACCCCGTCCTGCGCTGAGCCCCGCCCGTGCTGCGGCGTCTGTTCGACCGGATGGAATTCACCAAGGGCCTGGGCTTCCGGCTGGGCGGTCTCTTGTCGGTGGCGATCCTGCCGATCGGGCTGATCTCGGTCATCCAGACCCTGCACCTGTCGCGCGAATACGAACGCAGCTCGGAAATTGCGCTGCTGGGCCGCACGGCGACCGCCGCCGCCGGCGAACGCGCGCTTTTGCAAGGCGCGCTCGGCACCGCCGACGCGCTGGGCCCGGCGGTGCTGGAAACCATGGACCGGCCGCAGGCCTGTTCCGACATCATGCGCGGCTTCGTGCAGCGCACGGTCAGCTTCGTCTATGCCGGCTTCACCCGGCTGGACGGGGTCACGGAATGCTCCTCGATGCCGGGGGTGCATGACGTCTCGGACGACCCGGCCTATCGCCAGTTCCGCGACAGTCCGGGCACGCTGGTCACCAGCAGCCCGGTGGGCGCGGTCGGCGGCCTGCCGGTGGTGATCGTGATCCAGCCGCTTTATCGCGGCGTCGATCTTTTGGGCTATATCAGCGTCTCGCTGTCGCATGACATGCTGCGCTCGACCCATGTCGCCGAACTGGGCACCGACGGCGCCCGCATCCTGACCTTCAACAACCAGGGACAGGTGCTGTCCGCCGACAGCGAGCCCCTGGCGGATTTCGACGAGGTGCTGCCGCGCGACAAGTCGCTGACCTCGCTCCTGTCGCGCAGCGAGACCACCTTCCGCGACTATACCAGCGCGGGCGAGCGGCGGGTGTTCAGCGTCGTGCCGGTGGTGCCGGGCCTGGTCTATGCGCTGGGCTCGTGGAACCGTGCCGACAGCGGCATCGCCGGCATCGACATCACCCGGCGCACGGCGCTGATCCTGCCCCTGATCCTGTGGGCGGCCTCGCTGGTCGTGGCCTATTTCGCGGTCTATCGCCTGGTGCTGCGCCATATCCGCGAATTGCGCGGCCAGATGCGCCGCTTCGCCATCGGCGACCGCTCGGCCCCGCCGCCCGTCCTGACCGACGCCCCGGCCGAGATCGAGGACATGAGCCAGACCTTCCACAACATGGCCCGCATCCTGATCCGCGACGAAGAGGCGATGGAGGCGGCGGTCAACGAAAAGACCGTGCTGCTGAAAGAGGTGCATCACCGGGTCAAGAACAACCTGCAGCTGATCGCCTCGATCATCAACATGCAGATCCGCATGATCGACCACGACGATGCGCGCCGGGTGCTGCGCTCGGTCCAGGACCGGGTGGCGTCGCTGGCGACGATCTATCGCAACCTCTACCAGGCCGAGCACCTGGATTCGGTCGAGGCCGACCGGCTGATCAGCGACATCATCAACCAGATGGCCAATGCCTCGGTCGGGCCCGGCGGGGGCTTGCGCATCGAGACCCAGCTCGAGCCGCTGGTGCTGATGCCCGACCAGGCGGTGCCGCTGACGCTGCTGGCGACCGAGGCCTTCACCAATGCGCTGAAATATTCCGGCGTGGCCGATCCGCAGGCCCGGCCCTGGGTGCGGGTGCAACTGGGCATGGACGGCCCGCATCACGCCGTGCTCGAGGTCGAGAACTCGGTCGGCGCCGCGAGCCTGGCCGAAAGCACCGGTCTCGGCAGCCAGCTGATCGAGGCCTTCGCCATGCAGCTGGAGGGCGAGGCAACGCAAGAGGCCGACGACCGCCGCTATCTCCTGCGGCTGCGTTTCCGGGTCGAGAACCTGGCGAAACGCGAAACCGCCACGCCGGGCGCGGTGGTGCTGACCTCGGCCTCACGTCCGGGGGCGCGGCATTAGGGGGGATCAAGGCGCTACGCGCGCCGGAAGTATTTGCTCAGGCGTATGGCAAGATCAAGATCGGCTGGGTGTCTTCATTCTGGATCTGGTCTATGAATTCCCGGCCATTGATACCCTGTGCGATCAGTGTTCGCGCAAGCTGCGGCTGCGACGCTGCCCTCATGCGGATCTCCGAGAAATCGCTGGAAATCTGCATGGCCTGCGCGCCATCGCCGGCGAGTCTTTCGGCCATGCTGTGCCGAGGCATCCTGAACCCCAGTTCCCGCAGCTTCGCGAACTGGTTTACCGCCCGTTTCCCTGCTGCCTCTTTCATATCCAGCCAAAGCAGCGCCTTAAATTGCGCGTCTGCGGATAATGACAGTCCGGCCAGCAGGCATTGCAGCAGCGCGGGGTCTATTTTCGCCTCGATGACGACATTGCATAGGCCGCCGTGCAGATCGCCGAAAACATAATTGAGCCGCTCTTCCTCGGCGCGCGCTACGCTTTCGGCGTCAGGGCGATATTCAGCCTCTTGCAGCCTTTCCAGTGACGTGGACATGGTCAGCAGCTTCTTGCGCAATTCCATGTCCTGCCATTGCCGAGGCAATTCGGCCAGGGTACCTTCGATGCGCTCCAGGCGCTGATCGATGCCGCGCAGCCGCTGCAGAATGATTGCGGTCGAGGCGGCGGTCACGCCGATACCGACGACCGAAGATGCCAATGTGGCGATCTGCAGGGTCTGCAGCGTGCCCATCATGGCCTGCATCGCGTTCAGCTTGTGCGAAATCGCGGCGTTTTGTGCGACACCGATCAGGCCGGTTACTCCCGTCGGATCAAACGACAGGCCACTCCGAAGCACGCTTTGAAGCACGCCCGTTTCCTGCAGATGGCCGACGATCTGACCAGAGCCCGCATCCTTGATAATGCCGCCAAATCGCTGCAACTCGCCAGAACTCAGGCCGGCCATGAACCGCGCGGGGATGTCAAAGGGTATGCTCATTTCGCCTCGTCCATCCTTTTCAGCGCGACGCACTGAAGTTCGCCCAGCAAGGTGCCTTTCAGGGATGGCTGCTGCGGATTGTCCTTGTCCCCCATGACACGCGAGGCGATTGCGGCATGAATCGCGCTGCGATAGCGCTGCTTCAGGCTGGCCATCGCCTTTGCCCGCGCGCTGGGCCCCAGCGCTGCAAGCACCGCACCGCCCGCCAGGGCAGCCACGGGCAAAGCAAGTAAGGCCCCGCCGCCGATCGTGAAACCCAGAACCACCGTCCCCGCCGCCGTCAGGCCCCCAGCGAAAAACGGAACAGCTGCGACCGGAGCGGCGCTGATGGCAAGGGCCGAGCCCGCGATTGCCATCTCGCTATAGCTCCACTGATCTGCCGCCTCGTTTCCCTCAAGTGCCGCCAGCGAGAGGCGCATGGACTTGTCGAGGTCATGGGTTAGTTCCGCATAGGTTTTCTGCATCCAGCCGGAAACGATTGGCTCGATCTGTTCGCTGCGAACTCTGCCCTTGCGGGCAAGATCCTTCAGCGACATCGCGTCGATCTTTTCATCGACATGATAATAAAGCGCCGGCAGCCGATCTTTCAGAGCATTGCATATGTGCTCGTGCGACGCCTCCCACCAATCCAGGATTTGCGCCTGCTGAATTTCCGCCGGAAGACTCATCGAGAACCCTGTACCTGAACCATTCACGCGATTGTGTTACACCTGATATGCAGGTTTCCACGTGGCTGACCAGCGCGAATAAGGCGGTCGCAGCGTATCTTGTCAATCAGCCCGCACGATGCCCCCTCACCCCCCATCCCCCCGCGCCGCCTGCCGCAGCTTCCGCGCGGCCAGGAACCGCCGTCGCCGGGCCAGCTCCAGGTTCAGCATCGCGCCCAGCAGAACCGTGAACCCGCCCAAGTAGAACCACATCAACAGCGCGATCACCGCCCCGATCGAGCCATAGATGCGGTTGTAGCTGTTGAAGCTCGCCAGATAGGCCGAGAAGCCATAGGACACCCCCGCCCAGGCCAGCGCCGCAAAGACCGAGCCCCAGGTGAAGATCGGCGTGCGCGGCGTCTTCACGTTCGGCCCGTAGCGATAGATGATGCCGATCACCAAGAGAACGATGAAGAAGATCGCCATCCAGGGCACCGAGCCGATCAGCCAGTTCCGCAGCGGCACGTCGGGCAGGAAGTTGAAGGCGATGGGCACCAAGATGATCGTCGCCAGCCCCAGCGCGATCACGCCGACGATGACCAGCGTCAGCAGATAGGCCAGGATGAAGCCCCAGATCGTCGGATGCGAGCGTACGCCATGCGCCGCGTTCAGCCCCTGGATCAGCCCTCCGACCCCCTGCCGGGCCGAGATCGTCGCGATCAGGAAGGAAATCGCCGTGGTCCAGCCCAACTGCGTGCGGCCGGCGGCGATCAGCGAATTGATCTGGCCATAGATGATGTCCGCCGCGCCCGAGGGGATGAATTCGTCGGTGGCATGGACGTATTGCTCCAGCTGCTGCGGGTCGTACCACAGCCCCCACAGCGCAAACAGCGCCGCCAGGCCGGGGAAGACCGCGAACATGGCATAGAAGGCCACGCCCGCCGCGATCAGGGTCATGTGGATCTTGTCCATGCGCTCGAAGATCGCCTGAAGGAACAGCCACCAATCCCTGATCACATTCCCGTCCTCGCATCGCGTCCTGGCCATCCTGGCAGGAAAACCGCCGGGGCCGCCAGAAAGGTTCCGGCCCGCCTAGCGGTTTTCCCCGGCGCTGTAGCGCAGCCACACCGCCTTTTCGCCCAGTTTCGCGACGAAGGCGGCATGGGCCAAAGCCTCGTCGGCGGTCAGGCGCGGCGCCAGCGCCCGCGGCCGTGGCCCGCGCGGGGCCAGGGGCGCGGCCACCGCATTCGGCACCGCCACGCTCTGCCCGGCGCTTTCCAGAACCAGCCCGGGCTGGCGGCCGCCGCGCAGCGCCAGATAGACCTCGGCCAGAAGCTCGCTGTCCAGAAGCGCGCCGTGCAGCGTCCGCCCCGAATTGTCGACCCGAAACCGCCGACACAAGGCGTCCAACGAGTTCTGCGCCCCCGGGAACTGCATCCGGGCGATCTCCAGCGTGTCCACCGCGCGGCTATGCGGCATCACCGGATAGCCCGCCGTCCTCAGCTCCCAGTTCAGGAATTTCATGTCGAACTGGGCGTTGTGGATCACCAGCCGGGCGTCCTCGCCGATGAAGGCGATGAAGTCGGCGGCCACTTCGGCAAAGCGCGGCTTGTCGCGCAGGAAGTCGTCGCCCAGGCCATGCACTTCGAAGGCCTCCTGCGGCATCGGGCGCTCGGGGTTGATGTAGACATGGAAGGTCCGGCCCGTGGGCAGGTGGTTCATCAGCTCCAGGGCGCCGATCTCGACGATGCGGTCGCCGCTGTCGGGGTCGAAGCCGGTGGTCTCGGTATCCAGGACGATCTCACGCATGGCGGCGTTTTGCCATGATCTCGGCGCAGATGTCCATGATCGCCGCCCGCGCGCCGTCAAGCGTCTCGGACGGGATCACCCAGTCGGCCAGGCGCCGCTTGTCCGCATCCGGCATCTGCCGCGCCAGGATCATCGCGAGCCCGGCCGCGTCCATGCCCGGCCGCGCCAGCACCCGCGCCCGCTGCACCTCGGGCGGGGCCGAGACCACCGCCACCCCGTCCATCTGCCGCTCCGAGCCGCCCTCATAGAGCAGCGGGATGTCCAGCACCACGATGGGCGCATCGGCATGCGCGGCGACGAAAGCCGCGCGGTCGGCGGCGACCAGCGGATGCACGATCGCCTCCAGCCGCGCAAAGCCGCCCGGATCGGCCGCCAGCTGCGCCTTCAGCGCGGCGCGGTCGATGCCGCCGTCGCGCAGCACGCCCGGGAAGGCCGCCGCGACCGGGGCCACCGCCGCCCCGCCCGGGGCGTAAAGCCGGTGCACCGCCGCATCCGCGTCCCAGACCGGATGCCCCAGCGCGCGGAAGATCCCCGAGGCGGTGGATTTCCCCATGCCGATGCCGCCGGTCAGGCCCAGCAGGAAGCTCATGCCAGCACGGCCGCGCGCAGGGCCTCGTCCACCTCGGGGCGGCGGCCGAACCAGCGCTCGAAGCCCGGCGCGGCCTGATGCAGCAGCATCCCCAGCCCGTCGACCACGCGGCAGCCGCGCGCCTGCGCCTCGACCAGGAAGGGCGTCATCAGCGGCGTATAGACCAGGTCGGTGGCCAGCGCGTCGGGCGACAGCGCGTCCAGCGGCACCCGCAGCGCCTCCTTGCCCGCCATGCCCATCGAGGTGGCGTTGACCACGGTCAGCGCCCCCTCCAGCATGTTGCCGGCCTGCGCCCAATCATAGACCACGACCTTGGCGCCGAACTCGGCCTTGATCTGCTCGGCCCGGATGCGGGTGCGGTTGGCGATGCGCAGCTCGGGCACGCCGCTTTCCAGAAGCGAGGCGACCACGGCCCGCGCCGCACCGCCGGCGCCGATCACCGCCGCCGGCCCCAGGTCCGGAATCCAGTCCGGCGCCATCTGGCGGATATTGGCGATGAAGCCGTAACCGTCGGTATTGTCGGCATGGATCTTGCCGTCGGGGCGAAAGATCAGCGTATTGGCGGCGCCGATCAGCGCGGCGCGGTCGGTGACGACATCGGCCAGCGCCAGAACCGACTCCTTGTGCGGGATGGTGACATTGGCGCCGACGAAACCCATGCGCGGCATGGCGCGCAGCACCTCGGCCAGATGCTCGGGCATCACCGGCAGCGGCACGTAATGCCCGGCGATGCCATAGCGTTGCAGCCAATGCCCGTGCAGCCGGGGCGAGCGGGAATGGGCGATGGGCCAGCCCAGCACCGCGGCAAGCGGCGTGTTGCGGGGGGCGGCGGAGTCGGTCTCGGGCATGGCCTACCTTGCGCGTCTGGCAACCGGGGCGCGGACCCCGGCCGGTTCCTGTTGAACCGACAAGTGCAGATGGCCCGACCCGGGGTCAAGACGTATCGCCCCGGCCGTCGCGGGGCCATGGCAGGAATGCAACCCCCGGCTGTGCCTGCCCTCAGATCGCGCCCATCTCGGGCAGGTCGCCCTCGGCCACCAGGTCCTCCAGCGTCAGCGATTCGATCAGCAGCAGATAGGACCAGAACACCTGGCCGAACATGCGCCGCAGCCGGCAGCTGGCCTCGTCCTCGCAATCCTCGCAGCGCTGGTAGGAGCGCCGCGACAGGCAGGGCAAGGGCGCGATCGGCCCGTCGACCTGGCGCAGCAACTCGCCGATGGAAATCTCCTTCGGCCGCTTGATCAGCACATAGCCGCCGGCCCGGCCGCGGCGCGAACCGACATAGCCGGCGTTGCGCAGCTCCAGCATGATATGCTCCAGAAAACGCTTCGGCGCGCCGGAACGCTGCGCGATCTCCTCGATCGTCAGCGCATGGCCGCCCGCGGCGACCTCGTCGGCCAGCGCCAGCAGGGCCTTGATGGCATATTTCGTCTTCTGCGAGATCATAACGAATCCTTAGTCTTGCCTGCCACATCATGCAATCTCTTCGGCAAGATTTCGCGCGCCCCTCTGGCATCGCCATGGAACCTTCGCCAGAAAGTCATAGTTTTGACACATTGGCCGCGCATTCCTGCCGCGCAGCACCAAGGGAGATCAACATGCGCATTGCCGTTCTGGGTGGAGACGGGTTCGTCGGCTGGCCCACCGCCCTGCATTTGTCGAACCTGGGCCACGAGGTCCATATCCTCGACAACCTGTCGCGGCGCTGGATCGACACCGAACTGGGCGTGCAGTCGCTGACGCCGATGGATTCCATCCAGGAACGCTGCCGGATCTGGCATCAGGAAACCGGGCGGCGCATCCATTTCCACCTGCTCAACCTGGCGACGGAATACGAGCGTCTCAAGTCCTGGCTCAGCGACATCCGTCCCGATGCGGTGATCCATTTCGCCGAGCAGCGCGCCGCGCCCTATTCGATGAAGACCGACCGCCACAAGGTCTATACGGTCAACAACAACACCAACGCCACGCATAACCTGCTGGCGGCGCTGGTGGAAACCGGCATCGACGCGCATCTGGTGCATCTGGGCACCATGGGCGTCTATGGCTATTCCAGCGTCGGCGCGCCGATCCCGGAGGGCTATCTGGACGTGCAGATCGACACGCCCGCCGGCCCGCGCGACCAGCAGATCCTCTATCCGACGCGGCCCGGCTCGGTCTATCACATGACCAAGAGCCTCGATCAGATCCTGTTCCAGTTCTATGCCCAGAACGACGGGCTGCGCATCACCGACCTGCATCAGGGCATCGTCTGGGGCACCCATACCGACCAGACCCGCCGGCACGAGCAGCTCATCAACCGCTTCGACTATGACGGCGACTATGGCACGGTGCTGAACCGTTTCCTGATCCAGGCCGCCATCGGCTATCCGCTGACCGTGCACGGCACCGGCGGCCAGACCCGCGCCTTCATCCATATCCAGGATTCGGTGCGCTGCATCGAGCTGGCGTTGCAGGACGCGCCGGCGGCGGGCGAGCGGGTGCGGATCTTCAACCAGATGACCGAGACCCACCGCGTCCGCGACCTGGCCGAGCTGGTCGCCAAGCTGACCGGGGCCGAGATCGCCTATCTGCCGAACCCCCGCAAGGAGGCCGAGGAGAACGACCTGATCGTCAAGAACGACCAGTTCCTGGCGCTGGGCCTGCAGCCGATCACCCTGGCCGAGGGCCTGCTCTCCGAGGTGGTCGAGGTGGCGCGGAAATACGCCCATCGCATCGACCGCTCGCGCGTGCCGGCGGTCTCGGCCTGGACCCGCGACATCGCCAAGCGCGTCGAGCACGACCCCGAGGGCCGCAGGCTGCGTTCCGTATCGTGAGTTTCGGGCTGCATCTGACAGGCAAGGCGCGGTCCGACCGCGCCTTTGTCACGCTGGCGACCAACCCGGATTACGTCACCGGGGCGCGGGCGCTGTTCAAGTCGCTCAAGCGCACCGGCACCACCGCCGACCTGGTGCTGCTCTATACCGAGCTGCCGGACAATCTGATCGACGAGCTGTGTACGCTCGGTGTACGCGCGGTGCACGCGGATCTGCTGCCCACCTCCAGCGATTTCAACGCCTTGCATGCCCGCGACCGGGTGCATGGCATCGCCCCCTTCACCAAGGGCGAAAAGCCGCCCTTCCACACGCCGCTGGACAATTTCGTCAAGCTGCGGCTCTGGCAGCTGGACTATGCCCGCGTGGTGTTCATCGACGCCGACGCGCTGGTCTTGCAAAATATCGACCGGCTGTTCGACTACCCGGAATTCTCAGCCGCGCCAAATGTTTACGAGAGCCTCGCGGATTTCCACCGCCTGAATTCGGGCGTGTTCACCGCCCGCCCGTCGCCGGAAACCTTCGCGCGGATGCTGTCCGAACTCGACCAGCCCGGCCGCTTCTAGCGCCGCACCGACCAGACCTTTCTCGAACATTTCTTCCCGAACTGGCACGGCCTGCCGGTTTTCGACAATATGCTGCAATATGTCTGGCTGAACCTGCCCGAACTCTGGCGCTGGCAGGACATCCGCGTCTTGCACTATCAGTATGAAAAACCTTGGCAAAACCACGCCAAGGCCGATGCGTTGCGCCCGCTGATCGACCTTTGGCACGCCCATGCCGGCGACGGGTCGGTGCCCGATCCGCGCGAGTTGCCGGGCCCGGCGCAGCCATGAAGATCGCCCTGACCGGCGCCTCGGGCCTCGTCGGTCGCTGGATCGCCCGAGCGGCGGTCGAGGCCGGCCACGACCTCGACCCCCTGCCCGGCTGGCGCCTGGGCCAGCCCGTTGATCTGTCAGGAAAAGATGCGCTGATCCACGCCGCCTTCCAGCACATCCCCGGCCGCTATCGCGGCGGTGAGGGCGACGATCCGCAAGGCTTCATCCGCGCCAATCTCGACGGCTCGCTGGCCCTGTTCCACGCCGCCCGCGCGCAAGGTATCTCTCGCGTGCTGTTCCTCTCCAGCCGTGCCGTCCACGACGGCCACCCCGCCGGCATGGAGCTGACAGACGAACTTTCCCCCGCGCCGACAAGCCCTTACGGCGAGGTGAAAGCCCAGGCCGAGGTCGCCTTGGCCGCCCTCGCGACCCCCGATTTCCGCACCGCCAGCCTGCGCCCGACCGGAGTCTACGGACCCGGCCTGCCGCAGAAATGGGCCGGGCTGATCGCGGATTTCCTGGCCGGCACCACGCCCGCCCCCGCCGTCGCGACCGAGGTGCATGGCGCCGACCTGGGCCGCGCCGCCCTGGCCGTGCTGGAAGACCATGCGATGTCAGGGAGTTACAATGTCGGCGACCTGGTGCTGGACCGCAGCGATTTGTTGGCCGAGGTCGCGCGTCTGACCGGCTGCGCCACCCCGCTGCCGCCGCCCGGCGACCCGGGCCCGCTGCGCCGGCCGCTGAGCCGGCGCTTGCAGGCCTTGGGCTGGTGCCCCGGCGGCCTGCCCCTGCTGCGCCGGGATCTGCCGGAGATTGTTGCGCAAATACAACCTGAGCAAGAAATCGCCGACAAATTAGATTAGAATCGTCAGGACCCTTGCCCGGACAGCGGTCCTGCGCCAGAAAAAGCCCGTATACGAGCATGTTGTTTCCCTGCACGAGGTTTGTTGCTTATGCGCGTGCTTTCGATCCTTTGCGGCCTGTCCTTTGCTGTCATGGCCGGCTATCTCCTTGCCCTTTCGCTTGGCGGCCTGCCGCTGAACCGGTTGCAACCGGTCATGTCGCCGCTGTCCTGGGCCATGCTGGCGCTGGCGGCCCTGGGTGCGGTGCTGGCTCTGCGCTCGCGCTGCGAGGGCTGGGCGCCGATGCTGGCCGGATGCGGCCTGTTCATGGCCTGCCAGCTTGTCGCGGCCCGCTTCGCCGGGCTGAACCTCAGCGCGCTGATGTGCCTCGTTGCCGCCGGCTTTGCGCTGCTGCCGCTGATGCACACGCCCAGCAGCTATTGGCGCGTCGCGGGGTGACAGCGCCGCGTGGCAAGGCTAGGTTCGGCGCATGCCCGATTACGACGACCTGACCGCCCGCATCCGCGCCCTGACCCGTGGCGAGACCGACGAGGTCGCGCTGATGGCCACCCTCGCCTGCGAGATCCACCATTCGGACGACCGGTTCGACTGGACCGGCTTCTATCGCGTCACGGCGCCCGAGACGCTGAAGATCGGCCCCTATCAGGGCGGCCACGGCTGCCTGGTCATCCCCTTCTCGCGCGGGGTCTGCGGCGCGGCGGCCCGGACGCGGCAGGTCCAGCTGGTGCCCGATGTCGATGTCTTCCCGGGCCATATCGCCTGCGCCAGCTCGACCCGGTCCGAGCTGGTGATCCCGGTGCTCGGCGCCGGCGAGCAGCTGCTCGGCGTGCTTGACATCGACAGCAACCAGCCCGACGCTTTCACGGCGGAAGACGCCCAGCGGCTGCGGGAGATCCTGGATGAATGCTTCGGACGCGGTTGAATTCACCGGCCATTGCCTGTGCGGCAGGGTCCGCTTTCGCGGCACCTATGACGCGGGCCACGACCTGAAGGCCTGCCATTGCAGCCAGTGCCGGCGCTGGTCCGGCCATGTCTGGGCCGCGATCCTGCCGACATCGCTGCAGATCGAGGGTGAGCCGCTGTGGTACCGCGCCTCGGACGTCGCCCGGCGCGGCTTTTGCGGCACCTGCGGGTCGTCGCTGTTCTGGCAGCGCGACGGATCGGACGTGATCGACGTGGCGGCGGGTGCCATCGACACGCCGACCGGGCTGCAATTGCAGGGCCATATCTTTGTCGCCGACAAGGGTGATTACTATGACATCGCCGACGGCCTGCCGCAGGACCCGGGCGAGAATTGACGCCGGCCGGCCCGCATAGCATATCCGCGCCAAAGCGAGGTTGAGCGATGATCTGGGACACGCTGGCGCAATTTCCCGCGCAGCAACTGCTGGCCTTCATGGCCGGGGCGCTGGTCTTGAACCTGACGCCCGGGCAGGACGTGCTTTTCGCCAGCGCCTGCGGCATCCAGGACGGACCCAGGGCCGGCGCGCTGGCGGGCTTGGGCGTCGGCATCGGCGGGTCGGCGCATGTGGCTTTCTGCGCGCTGGGGCTGGGGGCGCTGGTAGCGGCCCAGCCCGGCGCGCTGGCCGCGATCAAGTCTCTGGGCGCGGTCTATCTGCTGATCCTGGCCTGGAAAAGCTGGCACGCGACGCCGACGGACAATGCCGCGCAACCCGCCCGCAGCCCCGGCAACCTGGTCGGGCGCGGGGCGCTGGCGAACCTGCTGAACCCCAAGCCGATCCTGTTCCTGCTGGCCTTTCTGCCGCAGTTCACCCGGCCGGAATACGGGCCGGTGGGCCAGCAGGTGCTGGCGCTGGGGCTGATGTTCGTCTGCTCGGGCACGCTGGTCACCATGGGCTACGGCATGGCCGCCGGGCTGGCCGGCCGGGCGATGGCGGCGCGGATGCGGGTGGTGAACCGTCTTGCCTCGGTCCTGTTCGCCGGGCTGGCGCTGCGGCTGGTCTGGAAATGAGCTTCGTCTATCAGCCCACCGAGGCGCAGCCCCGCGTGATCCATGCCGATCACGAGGTGCTGGTGGTGGACAAGCCGGCCGGGCTGCTGTCGGTGCCGGGCCGCGGCGAGGACCGCGCCGATTGCCTGATCGAGCGGCTGCGCGGCGCCTTTCCGACCGTGCTGCTGGTGCATCGGCTGGACATGGACACGTCGGGCGTCATGGTCTTCGGCCTGACGCCGCATGCGCAGCGGCACCTGTCGAAGCAGTTCGAGGAGCGGCGGACGAAAAAGACCTATGTCGCCCGGCTGTGGGGCCGGCTCGAGCCGAAATCCGGCACCGTTGACCTGCCGCTGATCGTCGACTGGCCGAACCGGCCGCGCCAGAAGGTCGATCATGCCGAGGGCCGGCCGGCGCAGACCGATTGGCGGGTGATGAAGGCCTCGGATGCCGAGACCCGGGTGCGGCTGACGCCGCTGACCGGGCGCAGCCACCAGCTGCGCGTGCATATGGCGGCGCTGGGCCATCCGATCCTGGGCGATCCGCTTTACGCGACCGGCGCCGCCGCCGATTTCCCCCGGCTGATGCTGCATGCCGAGAGCCTGCGCTTCAAGCATCCCGAAAGCGGGGTGATGCTGGGCTTCAACGCGCCGGCCCCGTTCTGAGCCGCTTGCTCCCGTGGCACGGCCGGGTTCGGGTATTTGGCAAACGGAAAGTGCCGGTCGGCGCGGAACCGGCCCTGCCGCTGCGGGTTGAACGGGCAGTCGGGAAAGGGAGAGCGGCATGGACAAGGTGAAATTCAGTCGTCGCGGGGCGCTGCTTGCCGGTGGCAGCCTGCCTGTGCTGATGGCATTGCCGGCCCGGGCGCAGACCGCGCCGGCGGCAGAGGCGGAGAAGCCGGCTTTCGCCGGAAAGGTGCATGGCATCCGCCTGGGCGGGTTCGAGCTGACCACCGTGCTGGGCGGCACCGGCAGCAGCGACAATCCGATCGCGACCTTCGGCTTGAATGCCGAGCCGGCCGAGTTCGAGGCGGTGAGCAAGGCGAATTTCATTCCCTCGGATCGCACGGGCGGGTCCTATACGCCCACGCTGCTGCGCACCGCCGATGCGCTGGTGCTGTTCGACACCGGCATGCAGCCCGGGAACACCGTGGCCTCGCTGGCCGTGGCCGGGGTCAAGCCCGAGGATGTCACCCATGTCGTGCTGACGCATATGCATGGCGACCATATCGGCGGGCTGATGGACGGCGAGGCACCGGTCTTTGCCAATGCCGAGCTGGTCGCCTCGCGCCCCGAGGCGGATTACTGGGCGGCCAATCCGGGCGATGCCTATAATGCCAAGGTGAAGCCCCTGATCGACAAGGCGCGGCTGTTCGAGGAGGATGGCGAAATCCTGCCCGGCATCCGCGCCGAGGCCGCCCATGGCCATACGCCCGGCCATACCACCTATCTGCTGGAGAGCGAGGGGCAAAAGCTGCTGCTGACCGGCGACAGTTTCAACCACTATGTCTATTCGGTCGAGCGGCCGGAATGGCATGTGCGTTTCGACGTCGACAAGGAGGCTGGCGCCGCGACCCGCAAGCGGGTCCTGGTGCGGCTGGCCAGCGAAATGATCCCCTTTGTCGGCTATCACATGCCGTTCCCGGCGCTGGGCTTCATCGCGCCGAACAGCGCTGGCAGCTATCGCTATGTGCCGGCGACGTATCAGTTCGGCTGAAGGTTGAAGACCCGGCTGGGGTGCACCTCGCCGCCCATGTAGCGGCCGATGCACAGCGCGCGGCCCGCGCGGCTGACCCACACTTCCTCGCCGAATTCGGCATGGCCCAGCACCTGGCCGGGGTTGCCGTTCAGGATGCGCGTGGCGCCGAGATCGGTCGCCTGAAGCTGCGGCAGGTCGGCCAGCGCAGCTTGCAGGGGCAAGAGCGCCGCCTCGATCTCGGCCTGGTTGGCGCGGTCGATGCGGTCGAAACCGATGCCCTCATCGGCGTCGAAGGGGCCGGACCAGATCCGCCGCAGCCGGGCGACATGGCCCAAGCAGCCCAGGGCCCGCCCGAGGTCGCGGGCGATGCTGCGGACATAGCCGCCCTTGCCGCAGACCATGCGCAACTCGGCCGTGTCGGGCGTGCTGCCCAGCAGTTCCAGCGATTCCACCCAGAGCGGCCGGGCGGCAAGCGCGACCGACTCGCCTTCGCGGGCGAGGTCATAGGCGCGCGCGCCATCGACCTTGACGGCCGAGACATCGGGCGGCACCTGCATGATCTCGCCGGTGAAGGCCGGCAGGGCGGCGCGGATCGCGGCCGCGTCCGGGCGGTTGTCGCTAGTCTTCAGCACCGCGCCCGAGGCGTCGTCGCTTGCGGTCTCGGCGCCCCAGTTGACGGTGAAGTCATAGGCCTTCAGCGCCTCGGTCAGGATCGGCACGGTCTTGGTCGCCTCGCCCAGTGCGATGGCCAGCACCCCGGTCGCATCCGGGTCCAGCGTGCCGGCATGGCCGGCCTTCTTCGCGTCCAGCGCCCAGCGGACCTTGCCCACTACGTCGGTCGAGCCCACGCCCGCGGGCTTGTCCACGATCAGCCAACCGTGGATCTCGCGCCCTTTTTTCCGTGCCATTATTCCTGTTCCGTATAGCCGATGATCGGTCCCAGCCGGCGCCCGAAATCGGCGCGGTTGAGCGCGGGGGCATACAGCCTGGAGATCGAGCCGTCAAAGTAAAGCGCATCGCGGGCGCCCAGCCCGTCGCGGAACAGCCGGCCGAATTCGTGGAAGGTGACCGCGCGGTCCGAGATCGCGAACCAGGCCATCTGGCCATCGGGCGAGACGCCGACGCCGTTCCGGATATAGCGGCTGTCCGAATCGACCAGGAAGCGCGGGTGCAGCGCGCCGTCGATCACCAGCATCGGCCCGGATTGCGTGGCAAGGCGGCATTGCGGCGGCGCCTTGGCGAAGGCGCGGCTTTCGATCACCTGATAGGGGCGCGCGCCGCCGGTGCAGAAGACGCCGTTCGGCAGCATGCCGAAATTGTCGTTGCTGCCGCCGGTGACCAGGTCATGCGCCTTGTCGCCATTGCTGAGGTAAAGCCCGACCGGGGTGTAATCGGCGTGATACATGCCGGCGTTCATGGCGAAAGCCAAGGTTTCGCCCGGCGCCAGCGTGCGGCGGACGGCGGTGAAATCGCCCAGGACCTTGCCGTCCGGCCCGTTCAGCCACAGCTTCAGCCCCGGCTCCTGCGCGGCGTCGAGCGTGCAGACGACATAGCCCTGGCCGTCGAAATCGCGCTTTTCGCAGATCCCGGCCACGGCGGGCAGGGTCATGGCGATCAGCGCGCCGATCGCCAGGCCCAGCCGGCGCTTCAGGTCAGTCCTCATCGTCTTCGTCGTGTTCCACATCGCGGCGCACGCGCTCGTCGGCGAACATGCGGCGGGTGTCGTCCATGCGGTCGAAGGTCTCGTCCAGAACGAAGCGCAGCTGCGGCGCGTATTTCAGCGTCATCGCCTTGGCGATCAGGTGGCGCAGCTCGGGCGCGTTGCGGCGCAGGGCGGCCAGCGCCTCTTCGGCATCGCGGCCGCCCAGCGGCAGCACATAGGCCGTCGCGACCTTGAGGTCGGGCGAGGTCTTCACCTCGCCCACGGTGATCGAGTGCCGGTTCAGGTCCGGGTCGTGGACATCCGCCCGGGCCAGGACATCGGAAAGCGTGCGGCGGATCAATTCGCCCACGCGCAGCTGGCGCTGCGAGGGACCATTGCCGGAATGAAAGCGGTTCTGTGCCATGGCGCGGATGTAGGGGGTCGCGGGCCGGGCCGCAACGGGATAGAACGGGCGCAAACGGGGGATGACGCATGAATAGACCGGGAATCGCGATTACGGGCGCCTCGGGGCGCATGGGGCAGATGCTGGTGCGCACGGTGCTGGAATCGGATCAGGCCCGGCTGGTCGGCGCCATCGAGCGGCCCGGCAGCCCCTGGATCGGCCGCGACCTGGGCGAGGTAATGGGCGGTCCCGCCCTGGGGATCACGGTCACCGACGATCCGGTCGAGGCCATCGCCAAGGCGCAGGCGGTGATCGACTTCACCACGCCCGAGGCGACGCTGGCTTTCGCCGAGCTGGCCGCGCAGGCCCGCGCCGTGCATGTTATCGGCACCACCGGCTTTTCCCCCGAGCAGCTGGCCGCGCTGAAACCCGCCGCCCGCCACGCCCCGATCATCCGCGCCGGCAACATGAGCCTGGGCGTCAACCTGCTGGTCGGGCTGACCCGCAAGGTCGCGGCCGCCCTGGGCGAGGATTGGGACGTCGAGGTGGTCGAGGCGCATCACAACCGCAAGGTGGACGCGCCCTCGGGCACCGCCCTGATGCTGGGCGAGGCCGCCGCCGAGGGGCGCGGCCGCAGCCTGGACGAATTGCGCACCCCGGCGCGCGAGGGCATCACCGGCGCCCGCGCGCCCGGCAGCATCGGTTTTGCCGCCATCCGCGGCGGCGACGTGGTGGGCGAGCATGACGTGATCTTCGCCACGGCGGGCGAGCGCGTGGTGCTGCGCCATCTTGCCACCGACCGCGCCATCTTTGCCCGTGGCGCGCTCAGGGCGGCGCTGTGGGGCCAGGACAAGGGGCCGGGCGAATATGACATGGCGGATGTGCTTGGCCTCTGACGCCGGGGCGCTTAGGTTCAGGCCATGACCCTGCTTGCGACGCTTGATCTTGCCGATGCCGATCTGACCGCCTGCCTGGCGCGGGTGATGGCTGCGGTCCTGAAACCCGGCGACGTGGTCGCCCTGCAAGGCCCGGTCGGCGCCGGCAAGACGCATTTCGCCCGCGCCTTCATCCGTGCCCGCCAGGGCGAGGCGGCCGAGGATGTGCCCAGCCCGACCTTCACCCTGGTCCAGACCTATGCCGACCCCTTGGGGACCGAGATCTGGCACGCCGACCTTTATCGCCTGACCCATCCCGAGGAGCTGGCCGAGCTGGGCCTGGACGAGGCGATGCAGGGCGGCATCGTTCTGGTCGAATGGCCCGACCATGGCACCGCCCTGCCCGACCCGCTGACCATCGGCCTCGACCCCGATGCCGACGACCCCGACCTGCGCCGGATCACGCTTTCGGGCGCCGAGCCGCGCTGGGGCTTTGCCGCCCGCCTGCCCGGCCTCGCCCGGCTGATCCACCGCGCCGGCTGGGCGAATGCGCGGCTGGTCCCGCTGGCAGGCGACGCCTCGTCGCGGCGCTATTTCCGGCTGATCGACGGGGACCGCAGCGCCGTGCTGATGGATGCCGCGCCCGGCACCACCGACGGCTATGTCGCCATGACGCAATGGCTGCGGCATCGCGATTTCCACGCGCCCGAGATCCTGGCCGCCGACCAGCACGAGGGGCTTTTGCTGCTGGAAGACCTGGGCGACGACCTGGTGGCCCGGGTGCTCGCGGCCGAGCCGGCACTGGCGCCGCGGGTCTATGACCGCATGACCGACCTGCTGGTCGCGCTGCATCGCCATCAGCCGCCGGATTTCGTCCTGCGCCTCGACGGGCCGGAGCTGGCGCGGCAGGTCGGGCTTTTCGCCGAATATTACCCCGCCGCCGCCGGCACGCCGGGCTTCGGCGCCGGGATCGCGCCGGCCATCGAGGCGCTGCATGGCGGGCTTTGTGCCGATGCGCCGGCGGTGCTGGGGCTGCGCGACTTTCACGCCGAGAACCTGGTCTGGCGGGGCGACGCGCCCCTGGGCCTGCTGGATTTCCAGGACGCGGTGGCCGTGCATCCGGCCTATGACCTGGTCTCGGCCCTGCAGGACGCCCGCCGCGACGTGGCGCCCCAGGTCGAACAGGCGCAGATCGACCGCTATATCGCCGCGGCCGGGGTCGATGGCGCGCGCTTCCGCGCCGCCTATGCGCTTCTGGGCGCGCAGAGGAACCTGCGCATCCTGGGCATCTTCACCCGGCTGGCGCAGCGCGAGGGCAAGCGGCGTTACCTCGCCTTCATGCCCCGGGTCTGGGACGCCATCCGGCGCGACCTGGCCCATCCGGCGCTGGCGCCGCTGGCCGAGGCCATGGCGGGCATCCCCGCGCCCACGCCCGAGGTGATCGAAAGGATCGCCGGATGAGCCTGCCGCTGATGATCTTTGCCGCGGGCAAGGGCACCCGCATGGCACCGTTGACCGATACCGTGCCGAAACCCTTGATCCCGGTTGCCGGCCGCACCCTGCTGGACCGGGCGCTGGATCTGGGTCGCGCGGCAGGGGTCGGGCCGGTGGTGGTCAATATCCACCATCTCGGCCACCAGGTCCGTGATCACATCGGCGCGCAGGCGGCGATTTCCGATGAAACCGACCTGCTGCTGGACACCGGCGGCGGCCTGCGCAAGGCCTTGCCGCTGCTGGGCGCCGGTCCTGTGATCACAATGAACCCCGATGTGATCTGGACCGGCCCGAACCCGATCCGCGCGCTGCTTGCGGGTTGGCGCGAGGATATGGACGCGCTCTTGATGCTGGTGCCCATCGCCCGGACGCATGGCCGCCAGGGCGGCGGCGATTTCAGCCTCGGCCCCGACAACCACCTGATCCGCAAGGGCGATCTGGTCTATGGCGGCGCGCAGATCATCCGCCCCGACCGGCTGGAGGAGATCCCCGAGACGGTGTTCTCGCTGAACCTGCTCTGGGACCGGCTGATCGCCGAGGGCCGCGCCTTTGGCCTGATCCATGCCGGCGCATGGTGCGACGTCGGCCGGCCCGACTGCATCCCGCTGGCCGAGGAGCTGCTCGGTGGCTGACTGGCAAGGCGGCCTTTACGCCCTGCCCTGCGGCGCCGATTTCGCCGGCGCCTTTGCCGAGGGGTTGATCGCGCGGATGCGCCACCGCCCGCCGCAGGACATGGCGCGGGTGACGGTCTATGCCAACGCGGGCCAGTCGCTGCTGGCGCTGCGCGATGCGCTGGTCTGGCGCGGGCCGCTGGTGCTGCCGCAGTTGCGGCTGATCGGCGACATCGGCGGCGGCGCGGCGACCGCGCCCTTGGCCCGGCGGCTGGAGCTGGGCCGGCTGATCGACGCCGCGCTGCGCGCCCAGCCCGACCTGGCGCAGGGCCAGTCGGTGCCGGAACTCGCGGCCTCGCTGGCCGGGCTGATGGCCGAGATGCAGCTGGAAGGGCTGGACGCCACGGCGCTGGACCGCATCGACGCCAGCGAGCACGCCCAGCACTGGGGTCGGGCGCTGGCCTTCCTGAAGATCGCCGCCGGCTATTACCTGACCGACCCGCCGCAGGATCGCGAGAGCCGGCAGCGCGCCGCGGCCGAGCGGCTGGCGGCCGCCTGGGCGCGGGGCGAGTTGCTGCCCGAGGGGCCGGTGCTGGTCGCCGGCTCGACCGGCTCGCATGGCGCGACGCGGGACTTCATGCGCGCCGTCGCCCGGCTGCCGATGGGCGCCGTGGTGCTGCCCGGCTTCGACCCCGACCTGCCGCAGCCGGTCTGGGACAGCCTCGACGCCCGGGCCGAGGATCACCCGCAGGCCCGCTATGCCCCCTTCCTGGCCGAGTTCGGCCCGCCGCGCGACTGGCTGCCGGATGCAGCCCCCGACCCGGCGCGCAACCGCCTGATTTCCCTGGCCCTGCGCCCTGCCCCGGTCACCGACCAATGGATCACCGAGGGCCCGGCCTTGGGCCCCTTGCCGCCCGCCACCGCGAACCTGACCCTGATCGAGGCCGAGCAGCCGGGCCACGAGGCCGAGGCCATCGCCCTGATCATCCGCCAAGCGGTCGAGCGCGCCGAGCCCGTCACGCTGATCGCTGCCGACCGCATGCTGACCCGGCGCGTGCAATCGGCGCTGGACCGCTGGGGCATCATCCCGGACGATTCGGCCGGCCAGCCGCTGCCGCTGACCGCGCCGGGCCTGTTCCTGCGCCATGTCGCCGATCTCAACGGGGCCGAGCTGATGATCGACGGCCTCTTGGTGCTGCTGAAGCATCCGGTCACCGCGACAGGGCTGGGCGCGGAATACCGCCGTGATCACAACCGCCACAGCCGCGACCTGGAACTGGCGCTGCGCCGCGACGGCCCGGCCTTTCCCGATGGCGCGGCCCTGCGCCAATGGGCCGAGCGCGGTGACGAGAAAAGCAAGCCCTGGGCGCTGTGGCTGGCCGGCCTGCTGGACCGGATCGTGCCCTTGGCCCGCGACCGCGCGCCGCGCCCGCTGGCGGCGCGGCTCTCCGAATTGCGCGCCCTGGCCGAGGATCTGGCCGCCGGCCCGGGCGGCAGCGCCGATGCCTCCGAGCTTTGGGGCAAGGCCGCCGGCGGCCTGGCGCGCGGCGTGCTGGACCATCTGGCCGCCCATGCTGCGCTTGGCCACGACCTGCGCCCCGGCGAATTCCGCGACCTGCTGCATGGCGAATTGCAGGCCCAGGCGGTGCGCCAGGACGTGGCCGCGCATCCGCTGGTCCGCTTCCGCGGCCCGCGCGAGGCGCGCTCCGAGGCGGTGGGCCAGGTCATCCTGGCCGGCCTGAACGAGGGCGGCTGGCCGCAGGCCCTGCCCCCGGACCCGTGGCTGTCGCGGCCGATGCGGCTGGCGGCCGGCCTGACCCTGCCCGAGCGGCGCGTGGGCCTGTCGGCGCATGACTTCCAGCAGGCCGCCGGCGCCGCGCAGGTGATCCTGACCCGCGCCCGCCGCGATGCCGAGGCCGAGACCATCCCGGCGCGCTGGCTGAACCGGCTGACCAACCTGCTGGGCGGCCTGCCCGCGCAGGACGGCCCCCGCGCCCTGGCCGAGATGCGCGCGCGCGGCCTGTTCTGGCTGGACCTGGCCGAGGCCCAGGCCCGGCCGGCGCAGCACCTGCCCCGCGCCGCGCGCCCCTCGCCGATCCCGCCCGCCCCGGCGCTGGCGGAAATGTCGGTGACCGAGGTCCGGACGCTGATCCGCGACCCCTATGCCGTCTATGCCCGCCGCGTGCTGGGGCTGCGGGCGCTGGAGCCCTTGCGCCCCGAACCCGACGCCGCCGACCGCGGCAATGCGCTGCACGCGATCATGGACCGCTTCCTGCGCGGCCTGCCCGACCTGCCGGAAACCCCCGAGGTGATGCGCGACCGCCTGCTTGTGATCACAGACGCGGTGCTGGCCGAACAGGTGCCCTGGCCCTCGGCCCGGCTGTTCTGGCGCGCGCGCATCAGTGGCGTCGCGGATCGGCTGATGGCGGACGAGGCGGCGCGGCTGCAACAGGGCCGCCCGGTGCTGGTCGAGGACCGCGGCGCGCTGGCCGTGCCCGGTGCCGATTTCCGCCTGACCGCGCGGCCCGACCGGCTGGACCGGCTGACGGATGGCCGGGTGCAGGTCTATGACTACAAGTCCGGCAAGCCGCCGACCGACAAGCAGGTCGCGCATTTCGACAAGCAGCTGCCGCTGGAAGCGGCGATGGTCGAGCTGGGCGGCTTTCCGCGCCTTGGCCCGGCCGAGGTCGCCGGTATCAGCTATATCCAGCTGGGTGGCGAGGGCAGGACCGAGCCGCGCGACTTCGGCCCCGGCCAGGCCCTTGAAACCTGGCAGGGTTTTATCGCGCTGATCGGGCTTTACCTGCGCGGCGAGCGCGGCTTTACCGCCCGCCTGGCGATGGAGCGCAGCGACCATGCCAGCGATTACGACCACCTGTCGCGGCACGGCGAATGGGACGCGACCGACCCCGCGACGCCCGAGAGGTTTGCCGATGGATGAGGCCACCCTGGCGCAGGTGCGGGCGGCGGAACCCCTGCGCTCGACCTGGCTCACCGCCAACGCGGGCTCGGGCAAGACCCGGGTGCTGACCGACCGGGCGGCGCGGCTTCTGCTGGCCGGGACGGCGCCCGAGCGCATCCTGTGCCTGACCTATACCAAGGCCGCCGCCAGCGAGATGCAGAACCGCCTGCTGAAGCGCTTGGGCGAATGGGCCATGCTGCCCGAGCCCGCGCTGCGCGCCGAACTCGCCCGGCTGGGCGAGAGCGCCGCCCCCGACCTGCCCGCCGCGCGCCGGCTGTTCGCGCGGGCCATCGAGACCCCGGGCGGGCTGAAGGTGCAGACCATCCACAGCTTCTGCGCCGGCGTGCTGCGCCGCTTTCCGATTGAGGCCGGCGTGCCGCATGGCTTCACCGAGCTCGACGACCGCAGCGCCGCGCTGATCCGCGCCGAGATCATCGAGGACATGGCGCATGACGATCATCCCGCCTTGCAAGACCTGCTGGCGCTGCATTCGGGCGAGAAGCTCGACGCTTTCCTGGCCGGTCTGCGGGGGTTCGATGCCCCCGCGGACCGGGACGCGCTCTGGGCGGCCTGCGGTCTGGCCCCGGGCGCCGACATGGCCGGGCTGCTGGCCCAGACCTTTGCCGACGGCGCGCGGGTGATCCCGGCGCTGATCCCGCATCTGCTGAAATCGGGGCCTAACGACCAGAAGGCGGCGGTGCGGCTGGCGGCCGGCGACTGGGTGCAGCCGGGCGCGGCGGAACTCGCGATCCTGGAATCGGTGCTGCTGAATGGGGCAGGGGCCAAGGAGCCCTTTGCGCCGAAATACGACAGCTTTCCGACCAAGGCGCTGCGCAGCGGCCCCTGCGCCGGGCTGATGGACGACCTGGCGATCCTGATGGAGCGGGTGGCCGATGCCCGCCTGCCGCGCATCGCCCTGGCCCATGCCCAGAAGTGCCTGGCGCTGCACCGTTTCGGCCACGCCTTCCTGTCCCGCTATCGCGCGCAGAAGGCGGCGGGCGGCCATCTGGATTTCGACGACCTGATCGAGCGCACGGCGCGGCTTCTGTCCGAAGGCAGCATGGCGCGATGGGTGCTGTTCCGGCTGGACGGCGGCATCGACCACATCCTGGTCGACGAGGCGCAGGACACCAGCCCGGCGCAATGGCAGGTGATCCAGCGCCTGACCGACGAATTCACCGCCGGGCAGGGCGCGCGGGATCACACGCGCAGCCTTTTCGTCGTCGGCGACCCGAAACAGTCGATCTACAGCTTCCAGGGCGCCGATATCGCCGTCTTCGAGGCCCGCCGCGCCGGTTTCGCCGCCGGTTTCGCGGCGGTCGAGCAGCCGATGCAGGTGCTGGAACTGCGCCATTCCTTCCGCAGCTCGCCCGCGATCCTGGCGCTGGTTGACCAGGTTTTTGCCGGCGATGCCGCGCGGGGGCTGGGCGATCCGCCGCAGCACCGCGCCTTTCGCGCCGCCATGCCCGGCCGGGTGGACCTGTGGCCGGCGATCCCCAAGCCCGAGAAGCCCGCGCCCGGCGACTGGACCGATCCGGTGGACAAGCCGGCCGAGAACGCGGAAACCACGCAGCTGGCCCGCGCCATTGCCGAAGGCATCGCCCAGATGCTGGGCGAGCCGATCCTGGACGGCAAGACCGGCGCGGTGCGCCGCATCCGGGCCGGCGATGTGCTGATCCTGGTGCAGCGCCGCTCGGACCTGTTCCAGGAGATCATCGCGGCGCTGAAATCCGCCGGCCTGCCGGTCGCCGGCGCCGACCGGCTGAAGCTGGGCGGCGAGATCGCGGTGCAGGACATCCGCGCGCTGCTCTCGGTGCTGGCCACGCCCGAGGACGACCTGTCGCTGGCCGCCATCCTGCGCTCGCCGCTGTTCGGCCTTAGCGAGGAACAGCTTTACCGGCTGGCCCGGGGCCGCAAGCGCGGCGAATACCTGTGGCGGCGGCTGCGCGATTCGGGCCATCGCGAGGCGGTCGAGATCCTGTCGGACCTGATGGGCCAGACCGGCTTCCTGCGCCCCTACGACCTGATCCAACGCCTGCTGATCCGCCATGGCGGCCGCGCGCGGCTGATCGCCCGGCTGGGCCCCGAGGCGCAGGACGGCATCGACGAGCTGCTGTCGCAGGCGCTGCGCTATGAGGCCAGCGAGACGCCCTCGCTGACCGGCTTCCTGGTCTGGCTGGCCGGCGACGAGATCGAGGTGCGCCGCCAGCCTGGCAGCGCCGGCGATGGCGAGGGGCTGATCCGGGTGATGACCGTGCACGGCTCGAAGGGGCTGGAAAGCCCCATCGTCATCATGCCCGATTGCGCCAGGCGCCGCGCCCCGCGCGAGGCGCCGGTGCTGCCGGGCGCGGATGGCCTGGCGCTGTGGCGCGGCCGCAAGGGCGAGCGGCCGGACCCGGTCGAGGCGCTGGCCGAGGAACAGACCCGCCGCCAGCTCGAGGAAAGGAAGCGCCTGCTCTATGTCGGCCTGACCCGCGCCGAAAGCTGGCTCATCGTCGCCGCGGCGGGCGAAACCGATGCCGAAAGCTGGCATGGCATGGTCGAGGCCGGCTTTGCCCGCAGCACCCTGGCTGAGCGCCGCATCCCGTCGCTCTGGGGCGAGATCCGGCGCCTGGAATGGGGCGACTGGCCCGAGGCGGCGCCCGACAGCCCGCCCCGGACCCGGCCCGTGGCCGAGTTGCCCGACTGGCTGTCGGCGCCGCTGCCGCCGGTTCCGGCCAAGCAGCGCCCGGTGTCGGCCTCGGGTCTGGGCGGCGCCAAGGTGATCGGCGGCGGGGCAGGGGACGCCGAGGCGGCGATGCTGTTCGGCACCCGGCTGCACCTGCTTCTGGAGCATCTGCCTGGCCGCGACCCCGCCGAATGGCCGGCGCTGGCCCGCGACCTGCTGGCCGATGCCGAGGGCGGGCTGCCCGGCCCGGACGCGCTGGCGCAGCTTCTCTCCGAGGCCCGGGCCGTGACCGAGGCGCCCAAGCTTTCCCAGGTCTTCGCGCTGCCCGAAGGCGCAGAGCTTTTCCGCGAGCTGGCGCTGGCCGCGCCGGTGCCGGGCCTCGGCATGGTGCTGGGCCAGATCGACCGGCTTGTGATCACAAAGGACCGGCTGCTGGCGGTGGACTACAAGTCGAACCGCGAGGTGCCGGCCGGTCCCGGGGAGGTGCCGCTGGGCATCCTGCGCCAGATGGCCGCCTATCGCGCCGCGCTGCGGGCGATCTGGCCCGGGCACCGGGTCGAGATGGCGGTGCTGTGGACGGCGACGCGCAGCCTGATGCCGCTGCCCGATGCGCAGCTGGATGCGGTGCTCGCGGCCCTTGACCCCGGTGCCGCGGGTGCCTAGCTCTTGGATACATTCCTGCCGGATCCCTCCGGCATTGCGCAGGAGCATCCCATGGCCAATACCCAAGCCGTTACCGACGCCGATTTCGACAGCGAAGTGCGCCAGTCCGCGACCCCCGTCGTCGTGGATTTCTGGGCGGAGTGGTGCGGCCCCTGCCGGCAGATCGGCCCCTCGCTGGAAGAGCTGGCGGCCGAGTATCAAGGCCGCGTCAAGATCGTCAAGGTGAACGTGGACGAGAACCCGGAAAGCCCGGCCGCCCTGGGCGTGCGCGGCATTCCGGCACTGTTCCTGTTCAAGGACGGCCAGGTGGTCTCGAACAAGATCGGCGCCGCGCCCAAGGCCGCGCTGAAGGCCTGGATCGACGATTCGATCTGATCAGAACGGATTTTCGCAAAGGGCGGCGGGTCAGATCGGCCAGCCGCCCTTTCGCATGGCGGCCAGGATACGCTCCGGCGCCTCGGGGCGGCTGGCGTTGATCGACTGCTCTTGCAGGAACCACCACAGATAGCGGGCGTAATCCGGGGCGTGACTTCCGGCCGCCGCCAGCGCCGTATCGGCGCCGAGATCGGCCACGTTCAGGCCGATATGGTGAAAGTCGATCTGCCCGAACAGCACCGCCGGCTTGCCGAGGATATAGCCGTCGAAACCGACGCCGCTGTTCTGCGTCGCGACGAAGGCGCAGTCGCGCAAGAGCTGGCCCGTGTCGCCGCCGATGCGCAGGTTCGGGTGGCGCCTGGCCAGCCGGGCCAGCGCGGCATGGTCGGCGGCATCGTAGCTTTCCCTGGGATGCAGGGTCGCGACGGTGGGCCGGCCGCTGGCGGCGACATGCTCCAGCATCTGGACCGGGCTCATGGTCTGGAACGACCGGCAGCGGCGGATATGCCCCTGCAGCGGCACCAGCACCGGCCCCGTCCGCCTGGGCGGCGGGCCGGGCAGCACCCGTTCGCGCAGGGCGCGGGCGAATGCCTCGGCCGGGGCGGGGTCCACCGTCGCCGGGTCGAAGCGGGCCTGCGCCACCCGGAAGCGCCAGCGCTGCTGCGTGGTCTCAATGCGCCAGAACGGATAGTGATAGGTGCGGCGAAAGCTCAGCGCCCGGTCATGCGTCGGCGGCTGCATGTGAAACAGCGCATAGCCGTCACGGCGCGGGGCGGTGCGGCGCGCCTCGGGGCCGGTCTCGTGCCATTCGACGCGCCAGCCACGCGATTCCACGGCGGCCTTCAGCACGTTCAGGAAATTCATATTGCCCGCCCGCGTCATATGCAGCAGCGGGCCCTCCAGGTAGACGCGCAGGATCGGGGCGTGTGTCATGGCCGGCAGGCTAGCGGTGCCGTGCGGGTTGCGAAAGAGGCGGGCCGGTCATATCTGAGCCGCAACAGAAGGCGGAGAGCACGATGTCTGATGACAAGTTTCCCGGCTGGCACGGCACCACCATCCTGGCGGTGCGGCGCGGCGGCAAGGTCGTGGTGGCCGGCGACGGCCAGGTCAGCGTCGGCCAGACGGTGATGAAGGGCACGGCGCGCAAGGTGCGGCGGCTGAAGCCCGGCGGGCATGACGTGGTGGTGGGCTTCGCCGGCTCGACCGCCGATGCCTTCACCCTGCTCGAGCGGCTGGAGAAGAAGCTGGAGGCGGCGCCGGGACAGCTGGCGCGGGCCTGCGTCGACCTGGCCAAGGACTGGCGCATGGACAAGTACCTGCGCAATCTCGAGGCCATGCTGATCGTCACCGACGGGCGCGAGATCTTCGTGGTGACCGGCGCCGGCGACGTGCTGGAGCCCGAGCATGACGTGGCCGCCATCGGCTCGGGCGGGAACTATGCCCTGGCCGCGGCGCGCGGGCTGATGGAGAGCGAGCTGGATGCCGAGCAAGTGGCGCGGCGCGCCATGGCCATCGCCGCCGACATCTGCGTCTATACCAATGGCAACCTGACGGTCGAGGTTCTGGGCTGAGGGGGCTCTGCCCCCGTCCTTCGGACTCCCCCGGGATATTTGGGCAAGAAAGAAGCCCTTGTCCAAGACAGAAAGGCAGAAGATGAGTGACCTGACCCCGCGCGAGATCGTGTCCGAGCTGGACCGGTTCATTATTGGCCAGAAGGACGCCAAGCGCGCCGTGGCCGTGGCGCTGCGCAACCGCTGGCGGCGCCGGCAGTTGGGCGATGACCTGCGGGACGAGGTCTATCCCAAGAACATCCTGATGATCGGCCCGACCGGCGTCGGCAAGACCGAGATCAGCCGCCGGCTGGCCAAGCTGGCCCGGGCGCCCTTCCTGAAGGTCGAGGCGACCAAGTTCACCGAGGTCGGCTATGTCGGCCGCGACGTCGAGCAGATCATCCGCGACCTGGCCGATGCCGCCATCGTCGAGACCCGCGAGCGCATGCGCGAGGAGGTCAAGGCCCGCGCCCACAAGTCGGCCGAGGATCGTGTGGTCGCGGCCCTGGCCGGCGAGGGCGCGCGCGAGCAGACCAAGCAGATGTTTCGCGACAAGCTGAAGCGCGGCGAGCTGGACGATACCGTGATCGAGCTGGAGGTGCAGGACAATTCCAACCCCTTCGGCATGATGGAGGTGCCGGGCCAGCCCGGCCAGCCGATGGGCGGCATGATGGACCTGTCGGGGCTGATGAAGGCCTTTGGCGGCCGGCGCGTGCGGCGCAAGGTCACCGTCTCGGAAAGCTACGAGCTGCTGATCGCCGAGGAGGCGGACAAGCTCTTGGACGACGAGGCGGTGAAGGCCGCCGCGCTGGAATCGGTCCAGGAAAACGGCATCGTCTTCATCGACGAGATCGACAAGGTGGCGACGCGGACCGATGCGCGCGGCGGCGACGTCTCGCGCGAGGGGGTGCAGCGCGACCTGCTGCCCTTGATCGAGGGCACCACCGTCAGCACCAAATACGGGCCGGTGAAGACCGACCATATCCTGTTCATCGCCTCGGGCGCGTTCCACATCGCCAAGCCCTCGGACCTGCTGCCGGAATTGCAGGGGCGGCTGCCGATCCGGGTCGAGCTGCGCGCCCTGACCGAGGAGGATTTCATCCGCATCCTGACCGAGACCGACAATGCCCTGACCCGGCAATATACCGCGCTGATGGCGACCGAGGGCGTCACCGTCACCTTTGCCGAGGACGGTGTGCGGGCGCTGGCGCGGATCGCGGCCGAGGTCAACGGCTCGGTCGAGAACATCGGCGCGCGGCGGCTTTACACGGTGATCGAGCGGGTGTTCGAGGAGCTGTCCTTCAGCGCCCCCGACCGCTCGGGCGAGACCGTGCTGGTCGATGCCGGCTTCGTCGAGACGCATCTGGGCGATCTTGCGCGCTCGACCGATCTGTCGCGCTATGTGCTCTAGCGGAACCGGCGGGCGCTTTCGCCGTTGTGCTGGCGGATAACGGACGAGGGCGCCCCATGAGCTATATTCTCGGCATCATCATCTTCGCTTTGGATGTCTGGGCGATCGCCTCGATCATCAACACCAACGAGACGACCACGACCAAGCTGATCTGGATCGCGCTGGTCGCCATCCTGCCGGTGGTCGGGCTGATCATCTGGTGGCTGGCCGGACCCAAGGCAAAATACGGCTAGGGCTTTTCGACCCGCCCGCGTGATGGCATGTTGCCCCCGGATCGACAGGGGGACGGGCATGCCGAGGCGGCTGATGATCGGACTGGTGCTGGCCGTGGCGGCCTGCGCGCCGCGCGGCGCGATCACCTTGGCGCCCGAGGCCGCCGGGATCGGCACGGTCGAGCGGATCTATGTCGCCAGCAGCCGGACCTTGCAGGACAGCCGGCAAGAAAGGGTCAGCTTTGGCCGGATCGATGTCTCGGTCCCGCCGCAACGCCGGCCGGGGACCATCACCTATCCGAAAAAGGGCGCGACGCCCGATCCGCAGACGGATTTCCTGGTCTCGGACTATCGGCGGTTCGCCCGGCCCGAGGATTTCCGCGCCGACCTGCGGCGCGCCGTGGCGGAAAGGCCGCGCGGGGATCGAGATGTTGTGTTGTTCGTGCATGGCTACAACAACACCTTCGCCGAGGGCCTGTATCGCTTTGCCCAGATCGAGCGTGACCTGAAGCTGCCGGGGGTGCCGATGCATTTCTCGTGGCCGTCGCGCGGGCAGCCGCTGGCCTATGCGGGGGACCGCGACAGCGTGCTTTATTCCCGTGACGGGCTGGCGCGCAGCATCCAGATCGCGACCGAGGCGGGCGGCGGCAAGACGATCCTGGTCGCGCATTCCATGGGCGCGCTGCTAATGATGGAGAGCCTGCGCCAGATGGCCATCGCCGGCGACCGGCGCACGCTGGACCGGATCGGCGCGGTTGTGCTGCTGTCGCCCGACATCGACGTCGGCGTGTTCCGCAGCCAGGCCCGCGCCATCGGCAGGCTGCCGCAACCTTTCATCATCTTCACCTCGGGCCGCGACCGGGCGCTGAACCTGTCGGCGCTGATCTCGGCCGAGCCGGTGCGGCTGGGCAACCTGACCGATGCGCGGGCGGTGGCGGATCTGCCGGTGACCCTGGTCGACGTCGGCGCCTTCAGCAGCGGCGACGGGCATTTCAACGTCGCCACCTCGCCCGCGCTGATGCGGATCCTGAGCCAGGCGCGAGAGCTGAACACCGTATTCTCGTCGGATGTGGCGGGTGGGGTCGGGCCGCTGACCCAAACCGCGCTGCGGGTCGAGCGGGCGGCGCAGGTCGTGATCTCGCCCGGCTTCTAGCGGCGCAGATAGACGTAATAGGCGCCCTCGCCGCCATGGCGGCGATGCGCGGGGCGGATCTGCAGCACCACCTGGTTCAGCGGCGGCATGTGCAGCCAATGCGGCACGTTGTGGCGCAGGGCGCCGGGGCGGACGGGCAGGGGGGCGTCGGGCCCGCCCTCGCGGCCCTTGCCAGTGATGACCAGCACCAGCCGCCGCCCCTCGGCCCGGGCCTGCAGGATGAAGCGAGTCAGCGCCGGCTGGGCGATGTTCAGCGTCATGCCATGCAGGTCGATGCGCGCCTCGGGGGCGAGCTTGCCGCGGGTCATCTGGCGATGGGTCTTGTGGTCCATGCGCAGCGGCTGGGCATGGACCATGGCCGGCGGCGAAGGCGACAGCGCGACGCGGCTTGCGGGCGCGGCCGCCAGCTTGCCGATGCGCAGGTCATGGAGCGCAAGCGGCGGCGGCGGGGGCGCGACCGCGCGGGGGGCTTGCGGCGGCGGGGCCAGGGTTTCGGGCAGCGGCGGCTCGGGCTTGCGGCCGGGATGCATGGGCACGGCGCTGGCCGCGACGCGCGACCACAGGGCCTTGTCCTCGGCCGAGAGTCCGCGCCGCCTCCTTGCCATGGCTCAGGCCGTGGCGACCAGTTGCCAGTTCGGATCGTCCTCGCCCATGCGCCGGGCAAAGGTCCAGATGTCGCGCTGCTTGCGGGCCGATTTCGGGTCGCCGTCGACGACATTGCCCTGGGCGTCGCGGGTGGCGACGATCATCTCGCCGACGAAGCGGACCGAAAGCTCGGCCATGCCGCTGGCGGGGGTAAACTCGGCGCTGGCCAGCGCGGTTTCGCGGGTGCCGAGGAACTGCGCTTCGGTGGTCAGCCCGCGCGCCTTGCGGTCGGCGATGACGCTGTCGAAGGCCTCGGCCACCTGCGGCGCGAGAAAGCCGCGCACCTCGGCGATGTCGCCGCGCTCGAAGGCCATCAGGATCATCTCATAGGCCGATTTCGCGCCGGCCAGGAACGGGCCGACGGCAAAGTCGGGCTCGGCACGTTTCATCTGCGCCAGCGCCTGGGCGGTCGGGCTGCCCGGTTCGGCATGGTCGGCGATGTCGCTGTCGCCGGGCTCGGCCGTGCCCTCGATCACGTCGAAGCGCTTGCGCGGTGCCGGCTCCTCGGGAAGGCTCGGCGTCTCGAACCCGTCGCGCGTGCCCAGGACGCCGCGCAGGCGCAGGATCAGGAAGACGGCGATCGCGCCCAGGACGAGCAGTTGCAGCAGGGGGTTCGACATGGGCGGCCTGACAATCTTTGTAACGGCGGTTTGGATGCTTATGTAGGGTGAGCACCGGCCCAAGTCCAGTTTGGCGCCGGAAAATGGAAGACTTGGGAGAGAGTTTCGCATGTGGCTGCTGTTGCCTTTCGTGATCCTGCCGATCGTCGAGATCGCGCTGTTCATCCAGGTGGGCGGCCTGATCGGCGTGCTGCCGACGCTGGCGCTGGTGCTGGGCTCGGCGGTGCTGGGCGCGGCGGTGATGCGCCGCCAGGGCGCCCGCGCCATGCTGGACCTGCAGCAGGCGATGCAGGAGTTCCGCGACCCGGCCCGGCCGATGGCGCATGGCGCGCTGGTGATGATCGCCGGCCTGCTGCTGATGGTGCCCGGCCTGCTGACCAGCGCCATCGGGCTTTTGCTGCTGATCCCTTGGGTGCGGGCGCTGCTTCTGCGCTGGATGGGCCGGCGGGTCACGGTGGCCTCGGCCGGCTTCGGCTATCCGCCGCGCTTTCCCGACGCCGACCTGGGTGCCGATCCGGCCGGGTTTCGCCCGGCCCGCGGCTGGCCCGACGAGGGCGTGATCGACGGCGAATATTCCGTGCAGGACGACCCGCCCGCGCCGGTGCGCGAAGGTCTGACCGACCAGACTGCGCCGAAACGCCCCGGCACCTCGGGCTGGACGCGGCATTGAGCGCCCGGCGCCGGGGTGCTAGAACCCCGGCAAATCCGAGGAGAACGCAATGAGCGACGAGACCAATAATGCCGCCGCGCCCGACGGCCAGGCGCCCGAGGCCCAAGCCGGCGTGCGGCTGCAAGTGCTGACGCAATACATCCGCGACCTGTCGTTTGAAAACGCCGTCGCGCAGAAGGGCCTGCCCTCGGGCGAGGTGCAGCCCGAGATCAGCGTCCAGGTCAGCCTCGACGCCCGCAAGCGTCCGGCCGATCACCAGTACGAGGTGATCAGCAAGTTCCGCGTGCAATCGACCAATGCCGCCGACAAGTCGCCGATCTTCCTGTGCGAGCTGGACTATGGCGGCATCTTCCACGTCGAGGGCGTGCCCGAGGACCAGCTGCACCCGTTCCTGATGATCGAATGCCCGCGCATGCTGTTTCCCTTTGTGCGGCGCATCGTCTCGGACATGACCCGCGACGGCGGCTTCCCGCCCTTCAACATGGACCCGATCGACTTCGTGGCGCTGTATCGCCAGGAGATCGCCCGCCGCATGCAGGCTGAACGGCCGGCCGACCAGCCGCTGTCCTGAGCGTGTTCACTTCTGCGTGATCCCGGGTCCGTGGCGGAGGCGTCGCGGGCCCTTCTTCGTGCCGCAACCGGAGAAAGAGCGATGGCGAAAGCCGCGAAACGGGCCTGGCAGCGGATGCTCTCGGGGCGTCGGCTGGACCTCCTGGACCCGACGCCGATGGATATCGAGATCGCCGACATCGCGCATGGACTGGCCTTTGTCGCGCGCTGGAACGGCCAGACCCATGGCGACTGGGCCTATAGCGTCGCCGAACATTCGCTGCTGGTCGAGCAGATCCACGCCCGGGCCGAACCCGAGGCCGAGCCCCGCTGGCGCCTGGCGGCGCTGCTGCATGACGCGCCGGAATATGTCATCGGCGACATGATTTCGCCGGTGAAGGCGGCGCTGGGACGCGAATATGGTGAAATGGACTCGCGCCTGGCGGCGGCGATCCATCGGCGCTTCGGATTGCCGGCGCAATTGCCGGCGCCGGTCAAGCGCGCCATCAAGCGCGCCGACCGGATCTCGGCCTGGCTGGAAGCCATTCAGATTGCCGGTTTTTCCCGAACCGAGGCGGATCGGCTGTTTCCGGTTCCCGATCCCGGCCTGTTGCAGGGGCTGGAGATAAGGCTGCGGCCGCCGCGTGAAACCCGTGCCGCCTATCTGGCGCGATTTGACGAATTGCTCGCGGAAATCGACCAGTCGGGGCATTAAAAAACCCCGCGGTTTTCCGCGGGGTTTCAGGTTCAGATTTCCAGGTCTTCCAGCTTTTTGCCGCTGTCCAGCGCTTCCTGCACCCAGCGCGGCTTGCGTCCGCGCCCGGTCCAGGTCGCCGAGGGATCCTGGGGATTGGCATATTTTGCCGCCACCTTGCTGCGCGCCGGCCGGGCGGCGGTCAGTTCGGCCAGATTGAAGCCGAATTCACGCGCCGCGCTTTCGACGGCGGCCAGCGCCTCGCGTTTGCGGCGATCCTCGAAGGTGGAAATGGCGCGGTCCAGCTTGTTGCGCAGTTCACGCAGTTCTTTCAGGGACATTGCGTCCAGATCAACGGTCATATCGGCATCCCGGTTTTGTTGTGCCCCCAATATTTGCATTCCGCTCGGAATTGCAAATGTTTTCGAGGGCGCCGTTATTAACGCGGGCTGCGCTTGGCCAAAATCCGCTGCAATGTGCGGCGATGCATATGCAGCCGCCGGGCGGTTTCGCTGACATTGCGGTCGCATTGTTCATAGACGCGCTGAATATGCTCCCAGCGCACCCGGTCGGCCGACATCGGCATTTCCGGCGGCGGCGGCAGCGTTTCGCCGCGCGCCAGCAGGGCGCGGGTGACGTCATCGGCGTCGGCGGGTTTCGACAGATAATCCGTGGCGCCCATTTTCACCGCCGCGACCGCGGTGGCGATGGCGCCGTATCCGGTCAGCACGACGATGCGGGCATCGGCGCGGGTTTCGCGGATCGCATCGACCACGTCCAGCCCGTTGCCATCTTCCAGCCGCAGGTCAACCACCGCAAAGGCCGGCGCCTTTTCGGCCAGAAGCGCGCGCGCCTCGGCGACCGAGCCGGCCCGGCTGACGGCAAAGCCGCGCTTTTCCATGGCCCGGGCCAGCCGGGTCAGAAAGATCTCGTCATCGTCGACCAGCAGCAGGCTGGGGTCCGGTCCGATCTGGTATTCCTCGGCCATATCGCTTTCGCCTTTGATTTTGGATTTGCTTAGGCGGTTTTTCAGGCCTGGTCAAACATGGCGCCAATTCATGCCCGGTCCGTGCATTGCTTGCCGCCGGTCGCCGCCCTATCAAGGTCGAAGCCCCCGAAACCGGAGACCCTGCGTGCCCCTTGGCCTCGTTTCCCGCCGCATCGATCTTTTACCCGGCCAGCCGGGACCCGAGCCGATCCGGCTGCGCACCCTGATCCTGCTGCGCTGGGTCGCCATCGCCGGGCAATTGGCCGCGGTGGGCGCGGCGCTGGCGATCGGGGCGAAATTCTTGCTGCCGGCGGTCCTGGCGGTGATCGGCCTTGCCATCGCGCTGAACCTGGCGCTGTCGCTGCGCCCCGGCCGGCGCATCACCGCGCGCGAAGCGGCCTGGCAGCTGGGCTTCGACCTGGCGCAGATCGCGGCGCTGCTGGCGCTGACCGGCGGGCTGGAAAACCCCTTTGCGCTGTTGCTGCTGGCGCCCGTCACCATCACCGCGACCGCCCTGCCGGGCCGGCACCTGCTGGCCCTGGGCGTGGCCACCTTCGTCATGGTGACGCTGGCGGCGGTCTTTGCCCAGCCGCTGACCTTTCGCCCGACCCGGCTTGCGCTGCAATATCCGCTGCTGGTCGGGCATTGGTTCGCCATCGTCATCGGCGCGCTGTTCTTCGCGGCCTATGCGCGGCTGGTCGCGGCCGAGGTCAGCGCCACCTCGGACGCGCTTTTCGCCGCGCGCATGGCGCTGGAGCGGGAACAGAAGCTGCAGACCCTGGGCGGTGTCGTCGCCGCCGCCGCGCATGAGCTGGGCACGCCCTTGGCCACGATCAAGCTGGTCAGCGCCGAGCTTTCGGACGAGCTGGCCGAGGCGCTGCCCGATCGCGACGACCTGGCCGAGGATCTGGCGCTGCTGCGCCAATCCGCCGACCGCTGCCGCGACATCCTGAAATCCATGGGCGCCTCGGGCCGCGACGACCTCTTGATCCGCTCGGCGCCGCTGTCCGAGGTGCTGGCCGAGGCCGCCGCCCCGCATCGCGACCGGCGCGCGCAGATCGTGCTGGACAGCGCCGCGGCCGACCCGATCGTGCATCGCGACGCCGCGGTCATCCACGGGCTGCGCAACCTGATCCAGAACGCCGTCGATTTCGCGGCCGAGCGCGTCACCGTGCGCACCGGCGCCGACCGGCGCGAGATCTGGCTGCGCATCAGCGACGACGGCCCGGGCTTTCCCCCGACGCTGCTGCCGCGCATCGGCAGCCCCTTTCTGACCACCCGCCCCCGCGCCGAGGACGGCCGCAGCTACGAGGGCATGGGCTTGGGCCTGTTCATCGCCAAGGCGCTGCTGGAACGCTCGGGCGCGCGGCTGCGCTTCGGCAATGGCGCGCAGGGCGCCGAGGTCACGGTGATCTGGCCGCGCGAGCTGATCGAGACCGACAACCGCGGCGCCCTGGGGCGAAACCCCGAAATTCTCGGCTGAATTCGGCGCCCGTTAACCACTTCTTAAAATATCGCGCTATAGTTGAACGGGTGGGTCCATGATGGGTTGTTGCGATGGTTGCGCATTTCCTGATCGCCTTTGCTGCCGCGGCGCTGGCCGTCGGCCTGGCGCTGCTGCTGATGCGGCAGCTTGAGCGGCGCTTCGGCGGCGCCGGTCCGGCGCGTGGCCTGGAACGCGGGATCGAGCCGATCGTCTTCCTGTTCCGCAACCAGGTGCTGATCGATGCCACCGGCCCGGCCCGGGCGCTGCTGGCGACGCTGCCCGGCCAGGGCGACTGGCAGGGCCTGGCCAGCTGGCTGGCGATGCGCCTGCCGGATTTCGGCGCGCTGCTGCCCGATCTTTCCGGCGCCGCGCGGCTGGAGTTCAAGGAACGCGCCGAAGGGCATCCGCTGCGCCTGCTGGCCGAGGATCTGGGCGAAGGCGTGATCCGCCTGACGCTGGCCGATCCGGCGGCCGAGAATGCCGGCATCCTGGTCGATTCGCTGTCGCTGGGCGTCATGGAGCAAGAGCTCGAGATCCTGCGCAGCACCATGGACCATTCGCCGATGCTGGCCTGGCGCCAGGACCGCCAGGGCCAGGTCACCTGGGCGAACTCGGCCTATATGGACCTGGCCGATGCCCGGCTGCCCGACCAGACGCAATGGCCCCTGCCGCAGATCGTCGACCTCAGCGCGCGCCCGGCCAGCGGCGGCGGCGCCCGGCGCATCCAGGTCGACCATGACGGGCAGAGCCGCTGGTACGATTGCCACGTGCACGAGGTTGCCGAGCAGACCGTCGCCATCGCTCTGCCCGCCGATGCCGCCGTCCGGGCCGAGCGGGCGCTGCGCGAATTCGTCCAGACCCTGACCAAGACCTTTGCCGACCTGCCCATCGGGCTGGCGATCTTCGACCGCGACCGCAATCTGCAGCTGTTCAACCCGGCGCTGATCGACCTGACCGGGCTCGCCACCGGCTTCCTGACCGCGCGCCCGACGCTTTACGCCTTTCTGGATCGCCTGCGCGAGGCGCGCATGGTGCCCGAGCCTAAGGATTACCGCAGCTGGCGCAACCAGATGGCCTCGCTGGAAGCGGCGGCGTCGTCGGGGCATCATGTCGAGATGTGGTCGCTGCCCGGCGGCCAGACCTATCGCGTCACCGGCCGGCCGCATCCCGACGGCGCGGTGGCCTTCCTGTTCGAGGACATCACCTCGGAAATCTCGCTGACCCGCAAGTTCCGCGCCGACCTGTCGCTGGGCGCCGAGGTGCTGGATTCGCTCGAGGACGCGGTGGTGGTCTTTGCCGCGAATGGCGAGCTGCTGATCTCGAACCGCCGCTATGGCGAGCTTTGGGGTGCCGCCGCGCCGGCGACGCTGGACGACCATATCGCGGTCTGGACCCAGGCCTGCGGGCAAAGCCCCGGCCTTGCCGCGCTGCGCGAGGCGCTGCATGCCGCGCTGCCCGACCAGCCGGTGCGCGGCGCGATGGCCGGCCCGGCGGGGGGGCTGTTGTCCTGGGGGCTGCGCGGCCTGTCGGGCGGGCGGCTGCTTCTGAGCTTTGCCGCGCCGATGCCGACGCCGCCCCTTGCGGTCGAGCCGCCGGCCAGGACCGCGCTGGCGGATCCGGCCGAGACGGCGCGGCTGCGCCGCAGCATGAGCGGATGAAATCTCCCTTGCCTCCGGACCCGCCCTGCGCTTCCCTGCGCCGGATCGCAGGAGGCTGGGCATGATGGATAAGGCGCGACAGGATGGCAGCCGGCCGGTGGTCCCCGACATCCTGGCCGGGCGCCGCGTGCTGTTCGTGATGGCGCTCGACTCCGAATACGGGCGGCAGCTGCGGGCCCGCATCGCGCCCTTGATGACCGGCGTCGGCCCGGTCGAGGCCGCGGTCGTGCTGAGCACCGCGCTTGCGCGGCTCGAGGCCCGGGGCGCTTTGCCCGAACTGGTGGTCTCGCTGGGTTCGGCCGGCTCGCGCCAGCTGGAACAGCTGCGGGTCTATCAGGTCTCGGCGCTGGAATATCGCGACATGGATGCCTCGCCCCTGGGCTTCGCGCGCGGCGAGACGCCGCTTCTGGGCCTGCCCGCCCGCCAGCCGCTGCCGCATCGCATCCCCGGCCTTGCCGAGGCGAGCCTCGCCACCGGGGCCAGCATCGTCAGCGGCGCGGGCTATGACGCGGTCACGGCGCAGATGGTCGACATGGAGAGCTATGCGGTGCTGCGGGCCTGCCAGCGCTTCGGCCTGCCGCTGATCGGCCTGCGCGGCATCTCGGACGGGGCCGAGGAGCTGCGCCAGCTGTCCGACTGGACGCAATATCTGCATCTCGTCGATGAAAACCTGGCCGAGGCCGTGGATCGGCTGGGCGAGGCGCTGGCCTCGGGTGCGCTGGTGCTGCCGGCGACCGACGCCTAGTCCTTGGCGTCGGCCAGCACCGGGGCGGAAGACGGTGCGCATGGGTCACCGGGCGGTGTCGCGACCTCGCCGAACGCCTACCGCGCCCTCTTGCGGCGCCGGCAAACAGCTGGTCCCGGGCCTCCAAGCGGTGGCCGCGTTGGGCTCCTCTCATTCCGCAGGGCGGAGGCGCCGCGCATTGCAGTCCGGGCGCTCGTCCTGCGCCAGCCGTCAGCGCCGAGCCGGGGCTAGTGATTGGCGCAAGGCGCCCCCCAGCGGTGCTGCTGACGTGCAGACGGGCGCTTGCCTTGGCGCAGCTTGTGCCGTCCGTCGCTCGGCTGGCCCATGACCGAATGCCAGGCGATAGCCGGGTTCCTCACCGCGGCTCCAGACGCCTCGGATTTGCCGGGGCCATCGCCTGTCCTCGGGCCCGATCCGCACCGGGCTCGCGATCGGCGCGAGGCGCAGCGCAATGGGATCACCCAGCGGTGCTGCCGCCAGACCAAGTCGTACCGCCCAGACGCCGCCTCGCATCAACGGGAGTTAAAAATGCTCGCATGACACCTGGGAGCACGCTGGCGCTGGCCCTGGCCGGCTGCAGCGGCGTCGCGTTTGCCGCCGACCCCGTGCTGGACCTGGTCGCGGCGCCGGCACGGCCAAGACCTTGCCCAGAGCACGCCGCGCGGTGGCTGCCTCTCGGGCGACGATGCCGCGATTCAGGCGCCGGGATTCGCCTGGGTCAGTCGTCGGCACCGACCAGCATCTGGCCCTCGGGCCAGCGCAGCGTGGTGCTCAGCGTGATGACCTGCTCCTCTCCGGCGGCGATGCTGCGGTTCCAGACCAGCAGCCCGCGCTTGCCGTCGGGGTCGGTGGCGTCGGGCGCGGGGTCGGCGCGCCAGTCGATGCGCAGGTCCTTCTGGGTCGAGACCGGCACCCGGTCGATCACCCGCAGCGGCCATTCCTCGGCGGTCAGGTTGCGGATGCGCAGCTCGGCCACCTCCTGGCGTTCCGAGGATTTCGAGATCAGCCCGCGCGCGCCCTCGGTCTCGTCGGGGGTGCGGTGTTCCAGCTTGATGCCGGTCAGCGGGCCGAAACCCAGTTTCATCTTGTCGCCGGCGGCGGTCAGTTCCAGCCCGCCGCGCCCGACCAGCGCGCCGTCCGCGTAAAAGCTGGCGCTGCCGGGCAGGATCACCGCGCCGGTCGAATTCACCGTATCGGCCACCAGATAGGCGGTGTCGTCGCGGCGCGGCACCGCCTCGGCCACCACCTCGGGGGTCAGCTCATGCGAATCCAGCGGCAGGCGCAGCGCATCGGCGCCGTCGCGCAGCGTGACCGGAGTCGGGTAGTCATAGACCACCGTCTCGCCGACCACGCCCGCCAGGGCCGATCCGGCGACGCCGGATTCGTCCAGCACCACCGACTCGACCTCGTAGCGTTCGGCGGAGTCCATCGCCGCCTCGGCCATCGGCGCGGCCGAGCGGCTGTAGAGCCTGGCCTCGTTCTCGCCGATGCGGGGGAATTGCGGCTGCAATTCGCTGGGCGCCGACTGGTCCATCGGCCGTGCCGTCGAGAGAAGCAGATGCACGCCGGACCAATCCTCGCCGGTGTTCTGCCGCACCAAAAGGCCGCGATCCAGGCGCAGCTTGCTCTCCTTGCGGGCCAGCGACAGGTCATAGACCGGCTGCCAGCTGGCGTCGCCAGTCAGGCTGGTGATGCGGATGCGCGCGGGCTGACCCTGGCCCTGAACCGCGACGACCAGCGCGCCGCGCGCCGATTCCGGGCCGCGCAGCGCCTCGAGCCGGGCCTCGGCGGTCTCCAGCCGCTCCTCCAGGTCCTCGCGGCCCTGGTCGGCGGCTTCGGCCTCGGCCTCGGCGCGGATCGCGGTCTGGCGCGCCTGCAGCAATTGCTGGCCGACCGTGCCCGACAGGGCGGCGATGTCATTGCCGGCCATGCCATCGGATTCCGCCAGCTTCATCAGGAATTCGATCAGGTCCTCGGCCGCCTCGCCCTGGGCCTTGATGCCGGCGACGCGGGATGCGTGCGCCGAAAGCTCGGATTTCAGCTGCCGGACCCGGTCCTCGGCCGCGGCGAGCTCGGGCGATTTCGCCGGCGTTTCGGGCAGGGCGCGTTCCTGCTGGAAGCCGACGGCGCCGATCACCGCGCCTTCGCCGCTGATGCGCAGGCTTTCCGGGGCCACGCCCTCGGGGATGCCGGGGATGACCAGCTCATGCGCGCCGGCGGGCAGGTCGAGCGCCGCCTCGCGGGTGACGCCGGCGCCCCAGGGGTAGACGGTGACATCGGTCACGCGGGCCGTGGTCTCGATGCGGTCGGCAAGCGCGGGGCCGGCGAACAGGATGGCGGTGGAAAGCAGAAGATGACGCATCGGACCCCTCGTTGATAACGGCCGACAGGGTCCGCGACGCGGGCGCGAAATGCAAGAGGGCGCCCCAAGGCGCCCGCATCGGCATCTCAGCCTTTTTTCAGGATGCGATTGCCCAGAAGCTCGGCGATCTGCACCGCGTTCAGCGCCGCGCCCTTGCGCAGGTTGTCGCTGACGCACCACAGGTTCAGGCCGTTTTCCACGGTGACGTCCTGGCGGATGCGGCTGATATAGGTGGCGAAATCGCCGACGCATTCGATCGGCGTCGTGTAGCCGCCCGGCTCGCGCTTGTCGACGACCAGGATGCCCGGCGCCTCGCGCAGGATGTCGCGGGCCTCGTCCTCGTCCAGGAAATCCTCGGTCTCGATGTTGACCGCCTCGGAATGGCCGACGAAGACCGGCACGCGCACGCAGGTCGCGGTGACCTTGATCGCGGGGTCGAGGATCTTCTTGGTCTCGGCCACCATCTTCCATTCTTCCTTGGTGTCGCCGCTGTCCAGGAAGACGTCGATCTGCGGGATCACGTTGAAGGCGATCTGCTTCTGGAACTTCTTCGGCTCGACCTCCTGCCCCGGGACATACATGCCCTTGGTCTGGTTCCAGAGCTCGTCCATGCCCTCTTTCCCGGCGCCCGAGACCGACTGGTAGGTCGAGACGACGACGCGCTTGATCCGGGCACGGTCATGCAGCGGCTTCAGCGCCACCACCATCTGCGCGGTCGAGCAGTTGGGGTTCGCGATGATCATCTTGTTGCGGTAATCCTCGATCGCGTCGGCGTTCACCTCGGGCACGATCAGCGGGATTTGCGGGTCGTAGCGGTAAAGCGACGAGTTGTCGATCACCACGCAGCCCTGGCTGGCCGCGATGGGGGCATAGGTCTTGGTCGCGTCCGAGCCGATGGCGAACAGCGCGATGTCGTAGCCGGTAAAGTCGAAACCCTCGATATCCTTGCATTTCAAGGTCTTGTCGCCATAGCTGACCTCAGTGCCAATGCTCCGGCGCGAAGCCAGAGCGACAACCTCATCGGCAGGGAACTCGCGCTCGGCGAGAATGTTCAGCATTTCACGGCCCACGTTCCCCGTGGCGCCGGCGACAACGACCTTGTAGCCCATTGGGGGTCTCCTTCTAAAGGACGCCGCGATATAGGGCGTTTCCCGGCAAAGGGAAAGCGAGATTTCGGCGAAACGACTGATGATATGGCAGAATTTCGTCTTAATGCCGATGAATCCGGCGATCTGCCCGTTCCAGTTCCTGGACCCAGCGGGATTCCCCCGAAAAATCATGGGGAACCTGTTCGGCGCTTCGCCGGCCCGACAGCGACAGCGAGGCGAAGAAATCGAAGCCGTAGAGGTCGAGGCGCGCCATGTCCGATCGCGCGATCAGGTCGATCATCATGGCGCCGGTGGTCGGGGGCGCGCCCAGCCGGCCCTTCAGCGCCCGATAGTCGGCCAGCGGATGCAGATAGAAGCCGGGGCTGGTCGCTGTCCGCCAGTCCAGCCGCTTGCGCTTGGGTGACATCCACAGGATGCGGGCGGGGGCGATGCGGGCGCGGTCCGCGTCAGGCAGGCGCGTGGCCAGTGCCAGCCAGTCGGTGCGGGTGCCGTGGCTGGCGGCCGCGGGCATCGGCGCGCGGTTGATGCGGATCACCAGCTCGGCGGCGTCGATGGCGGTGCCGTGATCGGTCTGCGCCAGCGCCCGGGCATTGCCGATCAGCGCGATGCGCTTGCCCGCAAGATCCGCCAGCAGCGCGGATTGCGGCACCGACAGGCGTTGCAGCGCGGATTCGTCGCGCAGGGTGCGGGCGATCAGGAAGCCGAAGCGGGTCACGCCAGCAGCCTGCGATAGACCTCGACGATGGCGCGGGCCTCGCCCTCGATGGCATGGTTAGCGGCGACATGGGCGCGGGCGGCATTGCCGGCGGCCTGGCGGCCGGTGTCGTCATCAAGCCAGCGCGCCAGAGCGTCGGTCAGCGCGTCCACGTCCTCGCGCGCCACCAGGCTGCCGGTTTCGCCGTCGCGGATCAGTGTCTCATAGGCGCCCACGCGGGCGGCGACGGTGGGGACGCCGCAGGCCGCGGCCTCCAGCGGGGTCAGGCCGAAGCCCTCCCATCGCGCCGGGGCGGCGAACAGGTCGATGGCCTGATAGTTGCGCACGACCTGCGCCCACGGCACCTCGCCCAGGAACCGGATGCGGTCCGACAGGCAGGCGGCGGCGATGCGGGATCGCAGATCGTCGGTGAAGGTCTGGTTGTCGGCGGTGACGCGGCCGGTGAAGATCAGCCGGGCGCGCGGCCGGGTCGGGAACAGGCGCAGCGCCGCCTCGACCAGCAGGTCCACGCCCTTTTGCGCCCGGACGCGGCCGAAGCAGCCGATGACGATGTCCTCGGGTGCAAAGCCTAAGTCCGCCCGCAGCGCCGCGCGGTCGGGAGCGGGGTGGAAGACCGACAGATCGACACCATGCAGGATCACCGTCGCCGGGCGTTCCAGATAGCCGGCGGCCTGCGGCGAGGTGGCGATCAGCGCGTCCTGCTGCCGGATCAGCCAGCGGGTGAACCCCGTATGTTGTCTTTGCGCGGCTGAGGTAAACAAGAGTTTGTATTTACGGCGCAGGATCCGGCGCAGGATCAGCCCCAGCGCCATCTCGGTATTGCGGCGGGCGTGCCAGACCCGCCAGCGGTCGCGGGGCAGGGTGGCGGCGCCGCGCAGCGGGATGTGCGGCAGCTCGGGCGGCAGCCCCGGCCCGGTCGTGACGATGCCGATCATCCGCGCCTGCACCGGGATCAGCCGCACCACGGTCGCCGTGACGCCCGACAGGCGGCGCTTCAGGTTGGGGGCGACGACCTCGATCTCAGCCATGGCGATCCTCCGGACTGAACAGATAGACAAGCAATCCGATGACCAGCGGTATCAGGAAGAACAGGAAGATGTAACCGTAAGCCGTGGCCGGCGGCTGGCTGGCCGAGGCCGACAGATACACCGGCCGCGACAGGAACTGCATCACCCCCACGCCCGAGATCGAAACCATGTTCATGAAGGTGATGCCGCGCCCGACCAGATGCGGCGGCAGGAAGGCCCGGCCATGCGACATGATCAGCGAATAGTTGCTGTCCGAGATGCAGACCATGACCAGCAGCACCGAGGACAGCCCGAGGCTGAGCCCGGGCGCCAGCCACAGGCTTGCCAGCACCGCGCATAGCAGCAGCGTGTTCGCCAGCGAGGTGCGCTTGTCCGAGCCGAGCAGGCGCACCGCCCGCCCCACCGACAGGTTGGCCGTGACCATGGCCAAACCCATGCCCAGCGTGACCCAGCCGATCAGGTAGTCGCTGGCGCCAAAGACCTCGGCCATGTAGGGTCCGGCCCAGAGCCCGCGGATGCAGGCCGAGGCGGCATAGGTGATGCCCAGCAGCGGCAGGATCGCCCAGAGTTCGCGCACCTTCAGCAGGGCGCGTAGCGAGCCGGTCGGATGCGTGCCCTCGGGTCGGGGCGGGTTCTTGACGCAGGCATAGATCGTGGCCGAGACCGCCAGGGTGATCAGGGCCAGGATGGCCAGCGTCTCGCGCCAGCCGATGCCGTTCACCACCCAGACCAGCGGCGCGGCGCCCAGCATGTTGCCCAGCGAGCCCAGCCCGACCACCGCGCCGCCCGCCGCGCTCATCGAGGCAGGGGGCAGGGTGCGGGCGAAGATGAAGAAGCTGCCCATCATCACCGGCGCGCAGCCGACGCCCAACAGCGCCATGGCGACATGCAGGTGCCAGGGCGCCTGCGCCAGGGCAAAGACCGCCGCCCCGCCGCCGCCGCCAAGCGCCAGCAGCACCGAAACGGTCTCGCGCGGGCCCCAGCGGTCCAGCGCCCAGCCGACCGGGATCTGCATGGCGGCGAAGGCGATGTACCAAAGCCCCGAGGACAGCGCGAGATCGGCCGGCCCCGCCGCCAGCTCGGCATGCAGCGTCGGCGACAGCACCGCGAGGCAGGCGCGATAGAACTGGCTGAGCGTATAGCCCAGCACGAGGGACATCAGTCCCGGCGACATGATCCAGCGCATGGTTCCCCCTTTGCGCCGGCGAAGCTGCGTCACGCCGCCGGAAAGTTCAACCCGGCCTTATTGCGTGACCAGGGGCGAGTCCCAGGCCTGCAACGGCGCCTCGCTCCAGTCGCCATAGGTGGCGTTCGGGAAGACGATCCAGTCGGCGCCGAAATGCGCGGCGTTGCTGTCCACAGCGGCGCGCTTGACGTCCAGCGGCACCTTGCGGAAGGCGGCGTCGAAATCGGCCAGCGTGTCGCCCAGCAGCAGCACGATCTGGTGATCCTTGGCGGCCACGGCGCGGCGCTCGGCCTTGCTGGTGCCGTAAAGCAGCACGGTGTCGTCGCTGACCTGCGGGAAGCCCAGCTCCTTCAGCGTGGCGATGGTCGCGGCCTTGTTCTCGGGCTCGCCGAAACGGTCCGAGATGTAATAGATCGCCACGCCGGCCTTGTCGGCGAAGTCGAAGAACGCCAGCGCGCCGGGAATCGGGGTTGGATGGCCCTTCAACTCCCAGTCGCCCCAGGTGTCCCAGGTGTCGTAGACGTGGCATTCCTGCATGTCGCGCACCAGTAGCGCGCTGTTGTCGATGGCGGTTTCGTCCAGGTCGGTGACAATGGCCAGCTTCCCCGGATCCTCGGCCTTGGCGATGGCGGCTTCCAGATTGGCCTTGGCCAGGGCATAGGCCTGCAATTGCAGCGCCCGCACCTCGGCCGATTGCTGCTGATAGCGCAGGCCCATGGCGAATTCGCGGACCTGGCATTGCGGCATTTGCGCCGCGTCCTGCGCCATGGTGTCCTGGGACACGGCGTCCTGCGCCATGGCGGCCGGGGCCAGCAGGACAAGGGACAGCACGCCCGGCACCAGGCGGGCAAGAGGATGAGACATGGAAAACTCCCCGTTCATGACGGCGCTTTCTGCGCCTGACCGGAGAGGCTAATTTTTGTTGATTGACCCGTCAAACAAAATCAGGCCGCCGCCAGCCGGGCCGGTGCCTCGCGCACCGGCAGGTGGATCAGCGCGCTGAAGGCGCCGACGCCGACGCCCACCCACCAGACCAGGGTATAATCGCCATAGATGTCATACATCTTGCCGCCCAGCCAGACGCCCAGGAACGAGCCGAGCTGATGCGACAGGAACACGAAGCCATAGAGCGTGCCCATGTAGCGCAGCCCGTAGATATAGGCGACCAGCCCCGAGGTCAGCGGCACCGTCGCCAGCCACAGCGCGCCCATGACCAGCGAGAAGACGATGACGCTGCCGGGGGTGATCGGCATCAGGATGAAGGCGGCGGCGGCGATGGTGCGCAGGGTATAGATCCCGGCCAGCAGGTATTTCTTGCTGTAGCGCTTGCCAAGCCAGCCGGCGAAGATCGAGCCGGCGATATTCGCCAGCCCGATCAATGAGATCGCCGCCGCGCCCAGCGTCGAGGTCGTGGTGATGCCAATGCCCGACAGCATGCCGCCCGGCGCGATCGGGCCGCACATCTCGGTCACCATGGCCGGGAAATGCGCGGTGATGAAGGCGAGCTGGTAGCCGCAGGAAAAGAAGCCGGCAAAGATCATCAGATAGGACGGGTCGGTGAAGGCGCGCCTCAAGACCGCGCCCATGCTCTCTTCGAGCTCGCTGCGGCTGGCGGGCTTGCCGCCGCTTAGCAGCGGCAGGAAGAACAGGCAGGCCAAGACGATGACGCCGAAGATCACGAACACCGACTGCCACGGGTAATGCAGCAGCAGCACCTCGGCCAAGGGCGCGCCGAAGACCTGCCCGGCCGAGCCGGCGGCGGTGCCGATCCCCAGGGCGAGGCTGCGATTCTCGTCGCTGGCGGCGCGGCCGATCACCGCCAGGATGACGCCGAAGCCGGTGCCGGCGATGCCGAAGCCGACCATCACCTCAAGAAGCTGCATGGTCAGCGGATCGCTGGCGTAAGAGGTCAGGATCAGCCCGGCGGAATAGAGGAAGGCGCCGATGATGACCGACCAGCGGTCGCCCCAGCGTTCGGCCAGGGCACCGAAGATCGGCTGGCCGATGCCCCAGGCCAGGTTCTGGATGGCGATGGCCAGGCTGAACTCGGCGCGCGGCCAGTCGAATTCCTGCGCGATGGGGATCTGGAAGACGCCGAAGCTGGCGCGCAGCGCGAAGTTGATCAGCAGGATGATGGACCCGCCGACCAGGACGGCGGTGAAGAGCGGCGCGCGCGCGCTTGCGGATGTGCTTGCGGACATGGCGCCCCCCTTTGCAGCCCGCCATTCCTGCGCCGGGCCGGGGGCGGCGTCAATGCCGCTCATTGCCTGGCGGGCCGGCGGGCGATAGGTTTGGAGAAGGGATGGTGAAGTTCCGGGATCGCGAAAAGGCCGCCATGTATCAAGTCATTGGAACCGCACAAAGCCGCGCCCTGCGCGTGCTGTGGATGCTCGAGGAACTGGGCCAGCCCTACGACCACCTGGCGGTGAACCCGCATAGCGAAAGGGTCACGCCCTTCAACCCGGCCGGCAAGGTGCCGGTGCTGGTGGCGGATGGCACGCCGATCACCGATTCGACGGCGATCCTGACCTATCTCGCCGACAAGCACGGCGCGCTGACCCATCCCGCCGGCACGCTGGACCGGGCGCGCCAGGACAGCCTGACGCAATTCGTGCTGGACGAATTCGACGCGGCGCTGTGGCTCGCGGCGCGGCACAGCTTCATCCTGCCCGAAGAGATGCGGCTGGCGGCGATCAAGAACACGCTGCGCTGGGAATTCGAACGCAGCCAGAAGACCCTGGTGCATCGCATGGCCGAAGACGGCTTCCTGATGGGCGAGCGCATGACCGTGCCCGACATCATCCTGGCGCATTGCCTGACCTGGGCGCTGACGGCGCGCTTTCCGATCGTCGAGCACCGGCTGACGGATTACCTGGACCGGATGCGGGCGCGGCCCGGCTACCTTCGCGCCTCGGCCAGATAGGCGGCGGCGCCCTGGCCCGCCAGCCGGCCGCTGGCCAGGCAGCCGGTCAGCAGATAGCCGCCGGTCGGCGCCTCCCAGTCCAGCATCTCGCCGGCGGCAAAGACGCCGGGCAGGGCGCGCAGCTCCAGCCGCTCGGTCAGGCTCGCGCCGGTGATGCCGCCTGCTGACGAAATCGCCCGCTCCAGCCCCATCGGCCCGTCGTGGCGCAGCCGCAGCGCCTTGGCGCGGGCGGCCAGCCGCTCGGGCCCGGCCGGCAGCGGCTGGCCCCATTCCATCAGCAGCGCCGCCCGCAAGGGATCGCCCAGCACCCGCCGCAGCCGGTTGCCCACCGACAGCTTCGCCGGCGCCCTGACGAAACGCCGCGCCAATTCCTCGACCGCCACGTCGGGCGCCAGGTCGACGAAGGCCTCGGCCCCGTCGCGCATCAAGGCCGCGACCTCATAGACGCCGCCGCCCTCGATGCCATGCCGGGCGATCACCCATTCGCCGCGCCCGACCTGGCCGCCGACATGCAGCGCCACGCCCTTGACTGCCTGGCCGAAATGCCGCGCCATCTGCGCCGACCAGGCGACGCGGAAGCCCATGTTCGCCGGCCGGAACGGCGCCACCGCGACGCCCCGCGCCGCCAGCCACGGCACCCAGGCCGCGTCCGAACCAAGCCGCGGCCAGCTCGCCCCGCCAAGCGCCAGCACGACGACCTGCGGCCGCAAGACCGCGACCCCGCCCGGCGTCTGGAAGCGCCAGCCGTCGCCGTCGAAGCCGCTCCAGCGCCAGCGCGTCCGCAGCTCGACGCCTGCGCCCGCCAGCTGCGCCAGCCAGGCCCGCAGCAGCGGCGAGGCCTTCATCCCGACCGGAAACACCCGCCCGGTCGAGCCGGTGAACAGCTCCACCCCCAACCCGCGCGCCCAGGCCATCACCGCCTCGGGCCCGATTTCTTTGCTCTGCAAATACCCCGGGGGAGTCCGCAGGACGGGGGCAGAGCCCCCATAATGCGCCGCAAAATCCGCGAACGGCTCGGCCCTGGTCAGGTTCAGCCCGGATTTCCCCGCCATCAGGAATTTCCTCGCCGGGGTCGGCATCGCTTCGGCCACCACGACCCGCGCGCCGCTGCCGGCCAGCACCTCGGCCGCCATCAGCCCGGCCGGGCCGCCGCCGATCACCAGCGCCTGCATCAGCGCCCGCCGCGCGGCATCATGCACAGCCGCAGCAGCATCCGCTCCATCACCGCCATCGCCGGCGCCTTGGACGAGGACCGCAGCTGCAGGTCGGTCTCGATCAGCTGGTGGATCGAGTCCTCCAGCGCCCGCATGCCCCAGTCCTGCGCCTGCCGGATCATCCGGTCGCGGCGCGGGCCAAACACCGGCGGCCGCAGCCGCGCCATCCCCGCCCCCGGCCCGCCGGGGTCCGAGGCGCCGGCATGCAGCGCCCGGAAATGCCGCAGCGCCGCGATGCACAGGGTGACCGGTGCCGTGCCCTGGCCCTCGATCCGGCGCATCAGCAGGCCGAAGTCCTTGGCCCGGCCCTCGGCGACGCAGTCGATCAGCTCGTCCACCTCGGCCTCGATGGTGGCGGGGGCCAAGAGCGCGATTTCGGCCGGGCGCAGGGGCGTATCGTCGCCATGTTTGTAAAGCCCGATCTTCTCGACCGTCTGGCGAAAATCGCCGGGGTCCAGCGCGCGCGACAGCGCCATCAGGTCGCGCATGGCGTCGCGCGGCACCTCGCGCAGGCCGGCGTCGCGCAGCCAGCGTTCGATTTCCTCCTCGCCGGGCGGATCGTCATAGATCGGCGCGGTCACCGCCGCCGGATGCGGCTCGAAGAGCTTCCTCAGCGCCGAGGATTTCCCCAAGGCCCCCGCCGCCACCACGATCACCGCATCGCCCGCGCGCCATTCGCCCAGCGCCGAGGCCACCGCCGGCGCAGCCGCGTCGGGCGTGTCATCTACCAGCACCACGCGCTGGCCCGGAAAGAAACCCACCGCCTTGACCGCATCCAGCAGCGCCGCCGGGTCCTTGCGCAGATCGGCGCCGGGGATGCGGGTCAGGCGCATCTCCTCCTCGGCGCCGGGCCCGACCAGGGCCTTGACCGCCTCGGCCCGCTTCAGCGCCACGCGCATGGCGTCCTGGCCATAGACCAGCAGCGCCGGCCGCGTCGGATCGGGCCGCGCCAGGTAGCGTCCGATCTCGGCGCCCTTCAGGATCACGGGACAAGCATCATGGAACTGCGGCCGGGTCCACGGCCATCAGCCGCGTCACCACCTGGTCGGCCAGCATCCGCGCCAGCCGCTCATGCGCGTCCTGTTCCGCCGCCATGGTGGCGATGGTGGTGCCGGTGGTGGAGTAGGAGGTGAAGCTGCTGACCTGCCCCCGCGTCACCACCTTGCCCGAAGCCTGCTCGGTCAGCACGAAATCCGCGCTGCCGTTCAGCGCATAGCGCGTGGTGATCTCGTCCGGGGTGATGGCCTGCGGCACCACGGCGATGCGCAGCCGGTAATCCAGCGCGAAGCGCGGGTTGCTGTCCGGTCCCAGCCGCTCGGCGATGCGACCGGCAAAGCTGAAATCGTCCGGCGTCTTTGGGTCGGCGGTGCGGACCTGGCCGAACAGCTTGCCGCCCACGCCCTCGGGCCCATAGACCGGGGAAAAGCCGCAGGCGGCCAGCGGCAGGGCGGCCAGGATCACGCTGCGCCTAGACCACGACATTGACGATCCGCCCCGGCACCACGATCAGCTTCTTGACCGGCGCGCCCTCCATGAAGCGCAGCACGGTCTCGTCGGCCATGACCAGCGCCTCGATCTGCTCTTTCGGCATGTCCTTCGGCACCTCGATCTCGGCCCGGCGCTTGCCGTTGATCTGGATCGGCAGCACCACCGAATCCGAGACCAGCAGCGCCGGGTCCGCCTTGGGCCAGGGCGCATCGACGACCATGCCCTGGCCGCCGGCCTTGGCCCAGACCTCTTCGGCCAGGTGCGGCACCATCGGCGCCAGCAGCTGCGCCAGGATGCGCAGCGCCGCGCGCCGGCTGTCGCCGCCGGCCTTGGATTTGCCGATGGTATTGGCCAGCTCATAGAGCTTGGCCACGGCCTTGTTGAAGGCGAAGCCCTCGATGGATTTCGTCACCTCGTCGATGGCGCGATGCGCGGCGCGCAGCAGATCGGGGTCGTCGCCGCCCTCGGGGATCTCGTCGGCCAGCCGCCAGACCCGGGCAAGAAAGCGGTTCGCCGCCTCGGCCCCGGCGGCGGTCCATTCCACGTCCCGCTCGGGCGGGCTGTCCGAGAGCATGAACCAGCGCGCCGTATCGGCGCCGAAATTGGCGACGATGTTCACCGGATCGACGACGTTCTTCTTGGATTTCGACATCTTGGCCGAGGGGATCACCTCGACCGCGGTGCCGTCGGCCAGCTTGCCGTCCACCACGTCCTCGGGCAGGTGATAGACCGGGCGGCCGCGCGCGTCGCGGGTCATGTAGATCTCATGCGTGACCATGCCCTGGGTGAAGAGCGCGTCGAACGGCTCCTTGGCGCTTTCGGCCAGGTGGCCGGTCTTGACCATGGCGCGGGCGAAGAAGCGCGAATAGAGCAGGTGCAGGATCGCGTGCTCGATGCCGCCGATATACTGGTCCACGTTCATCCAATAATCGGTCTCGGGCCGGTCGGTCGGCACCGCTGCGTGGGGCGAGGTGAAGCGGGCGTAATACCAGGACGAATCGACAAAAGTGTCCATGGTATCCGTCTCGCGCCGGGCCGGGCCGCCGCATTGCGGGCAGGTGGCGCTGCGCCAGGTCGGATGCCGGTCCAGCGGGTTGCCGGGCACGTCGAAGCTGACGTCCTGCGGCAGCAGCACCGGCAGGTTCGCCTTGGCCTCGGGCACGGTGCCGCATTTTTCGCAATGCACCACCGGGATCGGGCAGCCCCAATAGCGCTGCCGCGAGATGCCCCAGTCGCGCAGGCGGAATTTCGTCACGCCCTCGCCATAGCCGGCGGCCTCGGCATGGGCGATGGCGGCATCCACCGCCGCCTCGCCGGTCTGGTCGGCGTGGCCTGCAAAGCCGCGGACATAGGTCACGATTTCGGATTTCAGCGGCACGAACGGCGCCGCCGCGACCAGCGCGTCGGCCTGTTCCAGCGTCATGCCCTTTTCGCCGAAGGTGGCGCGGATCGGCAGCCGGTATTTGGTCGCAAACTCGTGGTCGCGCTCGTCATGCGCCGGAGAGCCGAAGATCGCGCCGGTGCCGTAATCCATCAGCACGAAATTCGCGATCCAGATCGGCAATTGCCAATCCGGGTCCAGCGGGTGGCGCACGGTCAGCCCGGTGTCGAAGCCCAGCTTCGGCGCGGTCTCGATGGCTTCCTCGGTGGTGCCGATCTTGCGGCATTCCTCGACGAAAGCCGCGACGGCCGTGTCCTTGGCCGCCAGCGCCTTGACCAGCGGATGATCCGGCGACAGGGCGACGAAGCTCGCGCCCATCAGCGTGTCGGGGCGGGTGGTATAGACCTCGATCTGCGGGAAATCGGGGCTGTCCACGGTATCAAAGCGGAATTGCAGCCCGCGCGACTTGCCGATCCAGTTGGCCTGCATCAGCCGCACCTTTTCCGGCCAGCCCTCCAGCCCGTCCAGCGCCGCCAGCAGCTCGTCCGAATAATCAGAGATCTTGAAGAACCACTGCGTCAGTTCCTTGCGCTCGACCACAGCGCCGGATCGCCAGCCCTTGCCGTCGATCACCTGCTCGTTCGCCAGCACGGTCATGTCCACCGGGTCCCAGTTCACCTGCGCCGATTTTCGGGTGATCAGCCCGGCCTCCAGCATGTCCAGGAACAGCGCCTGCTGCTGGGCGACATAGGCGTCGTCGCAGGTGGCGAATTCGCGGCTCCAGTCGATGGACAGGCCCAAGGGCTTCAGCTGGCCGCGCATGGTGGCGATATTGCCATAGGTCCAGTCGCGCGGATGGCCGCCCTGCTCCATCGCCGCGTTCTCGGCCGGCATGCCGAAGGCGTCCCAGCCCATCGGGTGCAGCACGGAAAAGCCCTGCGCGCGCTTGAACCGCGCCACCACGTCGCCCATCGTGTAGTTGCGCACATGGCCCATGTGGATGCGCCCCGAAGGATAGGGGAACATTTCCAGCACGTAATACTTGGGCCGTTCGTCCCGCACCGCGCGGAAGGTCTCCGCGTCGTCCCACGCCTTTTGCCAGCGCGGCTCGCTGATTGCGGGATCATAGGGCATGGAAACCTCCGGGCGTCAGATTGCCCGCAGGGTCATATCCCTTGCGCGTGCGCAGGTCCAGAAGGCTTAGAGCTTGCCGTCCCGCACGCGCATCTGCCGGGCGCGGGTCAGGATCGCATCCTCGACCGCGCGCACGGTGTCGGGGGCGACCGCCGCGCCGCCGGCGCCCTGCAAGGACAGCTTCAGCGCCCGGGCGTCCAGCGCCGGGTCGGTGATGTTGACCGTGGCGCGATAGGACCGCCCGCCGCCCGGAGGCGTGCCATAGCCGGTGACGATGACGCCGGTGAACGGGTCGATGGACTGGATGGGCAGGAAGTTCAGCACCTCGAGGCTGGCGTTCCACAGATACTTGTTCACCGCCACCGTGTCGTTCGGATTGCGGCGATTCGAGAACAGGTCCCAGATCGTCGATTGCCGCTGCGGCTGCGCGGCCTGCGCCGGCCGGTTCCCGCCCGGCCCCGAGGTCGCGGATCCGGCCGAGCCCGATCCACCGCCGGAACAAGCGGCAAGCCCGGCCGAAAGAAGCAGGGCGGCGGTCAGCCGTGCGGCGCGTCTGGTCATCTGGTGTCCCCCGGATCGTCTTGGCCGAGCCATAGCGCAATTCCGCCCCTTGCCACAAGAGAGGCCGCGCCGCCGCCCGCCGGGTCGTGCCGCGAGCCGCAAGGCGGGTGATATGGCACGCGCGCGTAGGGGCTGCGAAAACCGTGCCGGCGCGGCCTTGCGGACGCGCTTGCCCGGGCTGCAACGGACTGTGGCCCTTGTGCATCACAGCAGGCCCGAAACGGGCTAAGCCGATGCGATTCCGTTGCAATGCAGGGGGGAAAGGGCGACACAACTGCCTATACCTCGGTCGGTTCTCTGGCTGGGGCACACGAGAGAGACAAGAGGGAAAACCATGAAAAAGGTTCTTTTCGCCACCACCGCGCTGGTCATGACCGCCGGTGTTGCCGCTGCCGAAGTCGCCGTTTCGGGCGACGGCCGCATGGGTATGATCTATGACGGCAACGACGCGCAGTTCAGCAGCCGTGCCCGCGTGACCTTCACCCTGACCGGTGAATCGGATGCCGGCCTGTCCTTCGGCGGCGCCTTCCGCGTTGACCAGGAAAGCGACTACACCGCTGGCTACGCTGGGTCGGAGCGTTCGGCTGCGCGCGGCACCGCTGGTGCGGTCTGGATTTCCGGCACCTATGGCAAACTGTCGATGGGCGACGTGGTCGGCGCTGCGGAAGCCGCGATCGGCGACCTGCCCGAGGTCGGCTACACCGACGGCGAATTCGGTGGCGACATCGAGGAAATCAACTACCTCGTCGGTGACGGTGAGAACGAAGACCAGGGTCCGACGATCCTGTACGAATACACCGTCAACAACATCTCGTTCTTCGCTTCGGCCACCGACGGCTCGAATAACAGCACCTACGGCGTGGCGGGTTCGGACGAAGGCGAAGACGTCCCTTCGGACAGCGTTGCGTACTCGCTGGCCGTGAAATACGAAGGCAGCAACTGGTGGGCCGCTCTGTCGTACTCGGAAGCTGACGTGTACGACCTCGATCCGACCAGCACCTCGGTGACCGCTTCGGCCAGCGAACTCGCTCTGGCTGGTGGTGCGAGCTTCAACAACTTCTCGGTCATGGCGACCTACCTGAAGTATGATGATCGCTTCGTCAGCGGGCCCGTTCTGGGCGACGACGAGTTCATCGTCGGTGGCTTCGCGGTCGACGCCACTCTGGAAGAGACCATCGGTCTGGGTGCTACCTATCAAATGGACGCCATCCTGGTCGAGGGCTTCTACCGCAAAGACAAATACGACCTGATCGGTGGCGGCAGCGAGAGCTATGACTCGTTTGGCATCGGCGCCGACTACGACCTGGGCGGCGGTGCCGTTCTGGCCGGTGGCATCATCGACACCGACTACCTGGACGACACGGTCGCCGACATCGGTGTGAAGTTTAAGTTCTGATCCGTCAGAACCGGAATGCGAAAGAGCGGGCCTTGCGCCCGCTCTTTTCTTTTGCGAATCATGCCGCCCATGGGACTGGATAACATCAGGCGCCGCATCGCCGCGGCCGAATCCGCCGCCGGCCGCACGCCGGGCGCGGTGACGCTGATCGCCGTCAGCAAGGTGCAGCCGCCCGAGCGGGTCGAGGCCGTGCTGGCTGCCGGCCAGCGCGTCTTCGGCGAGAATTACGTGCAGGAGGCGGCAGGAAAATGGCCCGCCTGGCGCGACCGTTTCCCTGGGGTCGAGCTGCACATGATCGGGCCCTTGCAGACCAACAAGCTGAAGCCGGCGCTGCAGCTTTTCGACGCCATCCATACGCTCGATCGCCCCTCGCTGGCGCAGAAGCTGGCGCGGCAGGTGCAGGCGGCCGGGCGCTGTCCGCAGCTTTTCGTGCAGGTGAACACCGGCTCCGAGCCGCAAAAGGCCGGCATCCTGCCCGACGCGGCAGACGGGTTCATCGCCGACTGCCGGGCGCTGGACCTGGACGTTCAAGGCCTGATGTGCATCCCGCCCGAGGATCAGGACGCCACCCCGCATTTCCGCGCGCTGCGCGCCATCGCGGCGCGGAACGGGCTGGGCGGCCTCTCGATGGGCATGAGCGCCGATTTCGAAACCGCCATCGCCGAGGGCGCCACCCATGTCCGCGTCGGCAGCGCGATCTTCGGCGCGCGCGACTACGGCTGAGCCGCGCCTCATCTGCCGCCAACGCGAGCGCGGCTTTCCGCGGCTCATTGGCCTGCATATGCAGCCCGCGCGGTTGCATCGCCGGCGCCTCCCTGGAACGCTCTCCAGCGCCGAAACGATTGCGCTGCGAGATCCGGACCCGCGCCTGGGTCTGGACGCACGCGGTCCGTGAATCGGCTCGCCTGGGCCGGCGGCGCCCGATGGCCCTGCGCCAGCATCCGCCGCGCTCTGCGTTCAAGGCTTCCCGAGAGGCGGTTGCCGGACCGGGCCGCGCCCGCGCCATGGCCGCATTGGCGACGGCGGCGGCGTGGAATTAACCCTCTCTTAACAAACAGGATGCGGAGCCAGGTGTCAGCCGCTACTCTGCCCGTAAAGGTTGTATGATTCGGTTGTCTGGTGCCGCCATGTTGCTTCTTGGAAGTCTGTTGAGCATGCTCGTGGTCGGGCTGGCGGTCGATGTCAGTTCGACCCGGCCCGAGCCGGGCGAGGAAGATCCCGACACTCCCGGCCCCGTCGAGCCGGATCCGGATGACGACCCCGAGGGCGTCGAGACCGAGGGCACCGAGGGTTCGGACTGGCTCGCCGGCAGCGAATACGACGACCGGCTCAGCGGCTTCGGCGGCAATGACGACCTGCACGGCGGCCTGGGCGACGACACGCTGCTGGGCGGCGACGGCACCGACTGGATCTATGGCGACGGCGATTATGGCGAGGGCGGCGACGATTCGATCGAAGGCGGCGCCGGCGACGATTCCCTGGCCGGCCAGGGCGGCCATGACACCGTGCATGGCGGCGCCGGCGACGACACGATCTTCGGCGGCGAGGGTGACGACAGCCTGACCGGCGGCGAGGGCGACGACTGGATCACCGGCAATGCCGGCAACGACACGCTGGTCGCCGGCCGCGGCACCGACGACCTGGACGGCGGCGAGGGCGACGACCTGCTGATCGGCTCGGCCCGTCCCGACGCGGCCTGGCTGCATGGCGGCGCCGGCCATGACACGCTGATGGCCGGCGCCGGCGATTTCGCCGAGGGCGGCGAGGGCGAGGACCTGTTCCAGCTGGACGCCCCCGATCCGGCGCTGGAGGATCCGGGCGAGACCGTGCCGGTGATCGGCGACTTCGACCCGGACCAGGACCGGCTTGAACTGCGCTATGAGGATGACGGCGACGGCATCCCGCCCGAGGTGACGCTGGACCTGCACCCGGACGGCTCGACCCTGGTGCGCATGGACGGGCTGGCCGTGGGCAAGCTGCTGGGGGTGCAGGGACTGCGGGTCGGCGACATCACCCTGACGGCGATCCGGCCCGCCGCCTGACCGGCAGGGCCGAGAAAAGCCTTTCCTTTCCCGCCGATTCCGCCTATAGCCGCGCATCCGCTGGACCGAATCCGGTGGATCTCTCCATGGGCCTGCGCTGGACGACATCCCGGCCGGAGCCATAACCCTTTGACTTCGAAAGGAGACCCCGATGTCGATCACCGTCGAGGAAAAGAACCGCGTGATGAGCGAATTCGCGACCAAGAAAGGCGACACCGGCTCGCCCGAGGTCCAGGTCGCCATCCTGTCGTCGCGCATCGCCACCCTGACCGAGCACTTCAAGACCCACAAGAAAGACAACCATTCGCGTCGTGGTCTGCTGAAGCTGGTCGCGCAGCGCCGCAAGCTGCTGGACTATCTGAAGCGCAAGGACGAAGCCCGCTATACCGACCTGATCGGCAAGCTCGGCCTGCGCCGCTAAGGCGTCTCTCGCAGCTGACAGACGGACGCCCGGGGCCATGCCGCGGGCGTTTTTCTTTGTGGCTGGGGCCAGTCGAGCCGAACGGCCGAAGGATAAAATTCGCCATAGTTCCTTCTGGAAGCTGACCTGATTTCGATATTGGCTAATCCTGCGTAAACAGGAGAATGGCCAATGCCGTTAGGATTATTGACGAGTGTCTTGAATTCCACGCTCACCGGGCTGACGGGCGTGCGCACCGACCAAAGCACGGCCCAGAACAGCCCGCAGAACCAGGCGCCGGCGCCGCAAGGCAGCACGCCGATCACGGATGTCAGCCAGGACCGCATCGACCTGAACGACCCGGAAAAAGCGGCAGATGCCGCGCCGCCGGTGGCTGCCTATCCGCCGCCGCCCCCGCCGGCCGCGATACCGGACGTGCCGGCGGCGATGGTGGAAGCCGAGCCCGCGCCTGCCACGGCGGCCGTGGTTCTTGTCGCCGAGCAGGAAGCGGCCGCTGGGACGAACGCGGCTGCCGGCACCAAGGCACAGCTCGACACGGCGTCGCAGGCCGCGGATGCGTCGGCCGTCGCCGCGGGCTCGACCGCGCAGACCCTACCTGCCTCGACCGGCCGGTCCGGGACCAGCGCCGGCTCTGCGTCGGCGGAAGCCGCCCAGGCCGCCGACAGCGGCTTGGTCACGCAGGCCGCGGATGCCTGGTCGGATGAGGACCATGCCCGCGCCATGGCGATCAAGGCGTTGCAGCAGGAGCGGATGCTCAACCTCGCCTCCACCCTGACCGAGGCGGCAGAGAAGCACGCCACCGTTCAGGCCGAAAAGCGCGCCGAGACCGCCGAAGCGACCGCCGAAGCCAGCACGCGCCCCGCGCTGCTGGTCGCATGATCCGGCGCGTCCCGCCCGGCGCCGGGTGGGACGCAGCGCCCTGGGCGGCGGGCCGCCATGGCACGGCCGGTGCGGGCGGACCCCGCCAAAACACTTTTCACAGCCCCTGTTTTCCTGTATGGGGCCCCATCTGTGACGTGACGCCCCCAGCCCCGGGGCACATGCGCAAGGATAGGGGCGGGCGGCAATGGGGCCGCCATAGACACGGGAGGCCGGAGGGCCGGTCGCTCCCAGAGGAAATCAGATGCATTTTGACGAAGTCAAGAAATCCATCCAGTGGGGTCAGGAAACGCTGACGCTGGAAACGGGCAAGGTTGCCCGCCAGGCCGACGGCTCGGTCATCGCCACCCTGGGCGAAACCAGCGTCATGGCCAACGTGACCTTCGCGAAGGAACCGAAACCCGGGCAGGACTTCTTCCCGCTGACGGTGCACTACCAGGAAAAATACTACGCCGCCGGCAAGATCCCGGGCGGCTTCTTCAAGCGCGAGGCGCGCCCGAGCGAGAAAGAGACGCTGACCGCGCGCCTGATCGACCGCCCCTGCCGCCCGCTGTTCGCCCCCGGCTTCAAGAACGAAGTCCTGGTGATGTGCACCGTGCTGTCGCATGACCTGGTCAACGATCCGGACATCGTGGCGATGATCGCCGCCTCGGCCGCGCTGACCATCTCGGGCGTGCCGTTCATGGGTCCGATCGGCGCCGCGCGCGTCGGTTTCGCCAATGGCGAATACGTGCTGAACCCCGAGGTTCAGGACATGGACCACCTGCGCTCGAACCCCGAGCAGCGCCTGGACCTGGTCGTCGCCGGCACGAAAGACGCCGTGATGATGGTCGAATCGGAAGCCTATGAGCTGACCGAGGAAGAGATGCTCGGCGCGGTGAAATTCGGCCATGAGCAGATGCAGCCGGTCATCGACCTGATCATCGCGCTGGCCGAAGTGGCCGCGAAAGAGCCCTTCGACTTCCAGTCGCCGGACTACAGCGCGCTTTACGCCCGCGTGAAGTCGCTGGGCGAGGACCAGATGCGCGCCGCCTATGCCATCCGCGACAAGGGCGACCGCCACGACGCCATCGAGGCCAGCAAGGCCGCGATCAAGGCCGGCCTGACCGAGGAAGAGCTGCTGGACCCGAACCTGGGCTCGGCGCTGAAGAAGCTGGAATCGGGCATCCTGCGCGGTGACATCATCAACGGCGGCGCCCGCATCGACGGCCGCGACAACAAGACCGTGCGCGCCATCGACAGCGAAGTCGGCATCCTGCCGCGCACCCATGGCTCGGCGCTGTTCACCCGCGGCGAGACCCAGGCGCTGGTCGTGACCACGCTGGGCACCGGCGACGACGAACAGATCATCGACGCGCTGCACGGCAACTCGCGCTCGAACTTCCTGCTGCACTACAACTTCCCGCCCTATTCGGTGGGCGAGGTTGGCCGCGTCGGCAGCCCGGGCCGCCGCGAGATCGGCCATGGCAAGCTCGCCTGGCGCGCGCTGCAAGCCGTGCTGCCGGCCGCGACCGACTTCCCCTATACCATCCGCGTGGTCAGCGAGATCACCGAATCGAACGGCTCGTCCTCGATGGCTTCGGTCTGCGGCGGCTCGCTGTCGATGATGGATGCGGGCGTGCCGCTGAAGGCGCCGGTCGCCGGCGTCGCCATGGGCCTGATCCTGGAAGACGACGGCCGCTATGCCGTGCTGACCGACATCCTGGGCGATGAGGATCACCTTGGCGACATGGACTTCAAGGTCGCCGGCACCGAAAACGGCATCACCTCGCTGCAGATGGACATCAAGGTCGCGGGCATCACCCCGGCGATCATGGAGCAGGCCCTGGCGCAAGCCAAGGACGGCCGGATGCACATCCTGGGCGAGATGTCGAAGGCCCTGACCGAAGGCCGGCGCGAGTTCAGCGCCCATGCCCCGCGCATCGAGACCATGACCATCCCGACCGACAAGATCCGCGAAGTGATCGGCTCGGGCGGCAAGGTCATCCGCGAGATCGTCGAGGTTTCCGGCGCCAAGGTCGACATCAACGACGACGGCGTCATCAAGATCGCTTCGGCCAATGCCGATTCGATCAAGAAGGCCTATGACATGATCTATTCGATCGTGGCCGAGCCGGAAGAGGGCAAGATCTACACCGGCAAGGTCGTCAAGCTGGTCGATTTCGGCGCCTTCGTGAACTTCTTCGGCAAGCGCGACGGCCTGGTGCATGTGTCCCAGATCGCCTCTAAGCGCCTGAACCATCCGAACGAGATCCTGAAGGAAGGCCAGGAGGTCAAGGTCAAGCTGCTGGGCTTCGACGACCGCGGCAAGGTCCGCCTGGGCATGAAGATGGTCGACCAGGAGACCGGCGAGGAAATCGCCCCCGAGAAGAAAGAGGACGCGCAGGCCGAGTGATCGGCCGGCGGTTCCGAAAAGGCCCCGCGTTTGCGGGGCCTTTTTCATTGCTGCCGGCGCTGCGCCCGCAATGGAACGGATCGGAGCCTAGGGACGCCGGTTTCTTCGCGCGCGCTTCCAGGCCTTGAACCGCTTGCGCCAGGCCTGCATCCGGCCGACCGGCGGCACGAGATCCGCACGCAGCGCCGGATCGGCGGGAGCCGTCAGCGCAGCGGCAAACTGCGCGTCGAAATCCGCAAGCGACGCAACCGCCGCGTCCCGGATGCGCGCCGCCCTTTCGCGGGCTTCCGGGGAAAGGCAACGCGCAAGCGCGGCCGCGAGATCGTCATCGCTTGCGGCGTCAGCGTCGAATACCTCGGGCCAGCCCAGTTCCTGCGCCTGGCGTGTGACCTTGTCGCCCCCGGCCACCGGGTCGATCGCCAGCGTCGGAATGCCGTTCTTGAGCGCCAGCACCATGCCATGAAGCCTTGTCGTCAGCATGGCATCAAGCCGGCGGCAGATCGCCTCGAACTCGGCGCCGCTGGACAGGCCGAAGCGGTTGGTTTCGACGGGCACGGACGTGTCCAGCTCGATGAAGGCCACGCCGGCATCCCGGATCAGGCGGCGCAGCCTCTGGGCTGCCAGATCGCCACGGCGACGCGCGCCATATTCGCGCTGCGGGCTGGCAAGGCACAGGCCAACGACCGGCATCGGCTCCGGGGTTTCAAGGAAGCTCAGGTCGGCGCGCACGGTCCTGTCGCTGTCGCGTTCCAGCAGGACTTCGAACGGATTGAAGTCCTGAAGCCCCTCAACCATGGTCAGGTTGACGCCGATATGCACGCAATGCTGGAACCGGCCGAAGATGCTGTCGTGCTGCACGGCCATCTGGGGCGTGAAGGGCCCGCAGATCACGATCAGATGCGTATAGCGCCGCGGGTCCAGCCTGTGCTTGTCCAGCCAGGACCGGTCCACGGTCAGCCGGGCATCGGTATAGGGGGAGACGTCGTAATCCATGCCCAGGGCATCGAGTCGCCGCTCGATCTGCCGCAGGACCTCGACGTCGCCCACGGTGGAAAGATGCCCCACCAGAAGCGCGCGGGCGGGGCTGCCTTGCGAAGGGAGGCGATGGTCTTGCGTCAAATCCAGCTCCTGAAGCCTGCCTCTGCGGCGCGTGATGCGTGTCGTCTCGATCAGGTCGGGCGCAGATCGGGATGCCTGCGCAGAAAACGGCGCAGGGCGCGTTTGTAGATCCTGGTCGCCCGACCACGAGAAGACCAGATATCCCAGCCCGCAGCCCGCCAAGGCTTTTCCGGCCCATGATAGTGCAGGATGACTGATCCCCTGCCGGGCAGGGCGCCGGTTGCCGGCGTGCCGTTGCGCGACAGATGTGCGCGGTGTTTCCGAATGCGGCCCCAGGATGCGTTCCATCCCAGGTCCAGCTGGACGACATTGCCGCGGAACAGGGCGTTCAGGTGGTCCTGGTCGCCATGGCTGCAGGCGGAGGCGGCGACGACATCCGCGACCCGCTCCAGCACGGCCGGTTCCGCGCGAAGGGCGTCGCAATTCAGCAAGAGCACCCCGGCGTTGAAGTAATCCTGAACCGGGGCCGGATCCATCAGCTGCCGGATTTCGGAAAGGCGCTCCTCGCGCGAGCCTGATCGTCCACCCTGATCGGACAGCCAGTGCGCGACCGTGTAATCCCGCACCACCCCGGCATAGGCCCTGCCCAGGTCGAGCCGGAACAGTTCGGACACATCGCCGGTCACCAGCGTGTCGCCGTCGATATAGAGCACATAGCCGTCGATGAGGCGCGGAATGAACAGGCGGCCCATGGTGGCGGCCGAGATATAGCTTTGCGGACCATGCGCGCCATCAAGATAGCCGCTACCGATGTCCCTGCGATGCAGCGCGACCCGGGGGTTTTCCGCAGCGACCTTTTCGACATCGGCCCAGTCCGCGGCCTGCAACCCGTCGCCCCAGACGTGCAACTCGGCCGGGCCCTTCAGATGCTGCAGCAGGCTCCAGACGGAAACCAGGGTCGGCCTGAGAAAGCCGCGGTCGGTGACATAGGCAACCTTGACCGTGCGGGGCGGCGTCGTCAACGAGGGCTCCGTTCGTTCCGGGTCGGGACTGGTCCGTGATATGGGACTTTTCCATTCCGGGCAACATTGCAGCGACATCCGCCGCGCTTGCCGCCGGCGAGCGGCAAGACGCCAGGACTGCCCTGTGAAAAGCCGCGCCCGAAAGGCGCGGCGTCGCCCGGCCTTACGCCGGGTCCTTCGCGAAGCGCAGATAGGGCAGCTTCTTGTCGAGCGCGCCGTATTTCGCCTCGGCCGCCGCGTCGTCCAGCGCCAGCGCCACGATCACGTCCTGGCCGGGCACCCAGTTCGCCGGCGTCGCCAGCGGCACGCCGTCGGTCTTCTGCACCGCGTCCAGCGCGCGCAGGATCTCGGCGAAGTTGCGGCCCACCGACATCGGATAGGTCATCGTCAGCCGCACCTTCTTGTCCGGCCCGATGATGAAGACCGTGCGCACTGTCGCCGAATGCGCCGGGGTGCGGCCCTCGGTCGGCAGGTAATAGTCGGCCGGCAGCATGTCATAGGCCTTGGCGACGGTCAGGTCGCTGTCGTCGATGATGGCGAAATTCGCCGGCACGCCCGCCACTTTTTCGATGTCGGATTTCCACTTGCCATGGTCCTCGACCGAATCGACCGAGACGCCCAGGACCTTGGTGCCGCGCTGCTCGAATTCCGGCACCAGTTGGGCCACGGCGCCGAATTCGGTGGTGCAGACCGGGGTGAAATCGCGCGGATGCGAGAACAGGATCGCATAGCTGTCGCCGATCCAGTCGTGGAAGCGGATCTCTCCCTCGGTGGAATTGGCGGTGAAATCGGGGGCGATGTCGTTGATGCGCAGGGACATGGGTCCGTCCTTTCAGTTGCTTCGCCGCCCAACATAGGCAATGCGCGAAGGATTGCCAACACGACCTTACAAGTCGTGTTATGCCGGCCTGCACCCCGAGCCGCTTGCGAAGCCCGGCCGGCGGTGCCACGTTAGCGGCCATAAACCGAAAGGAGCCGCTCATGAGCGCGATTGCAGACAAGCGGAAATTCTACATCGACGGCGCCTGGGTCGAGCCGGCCGCGCCGCGCGACCTCGAGGTCATCGACCCCTCGACCGAAGAGCCGGTGGCGGTGATCTCGCTGGGCGACCAGCCCGATACCGATGCCGCCGTGGCCGCCGCCAAGGCCGCCTTCCCGGGCTGGTCGGCGGTGCCGCCGGCGGAACGGCTGGCCCATGTCGAAAACATCCTCGCGGTCTACAAGCGCCGGGCGCAGGACATGGCCGATGCCATCACCGCCGAGATGGGCGCGCCGCAGGACATGGCGCTGGAGGATCAGGTCGGCGTCGGCACCTATCACATCCAGACCTTCATCGACGCCTTCCGCACCTTCGAATTCATCCGCCCGCTGCATCCCGACACGCCCACCAGCATGGTCGCATGGGAGCCGGTCGGCGTCGTCGGGCTGATCACGCCCTGGAACTGGCCGATGAACCAGGTCACGCTGAAGGTGATCCCCGCCATCCTGGCCGGCAATACCGTGGTGCTGAAGCCCAGCGAGATCGCGCCGCTGAGCTCGGTGGTCTGGAGCGAGATCATCGACGAGGCCGGGTTGCCCAAGGGCGTCTACAACATGGTGAATGGCGACGGGGTCGGCGTCGGCACCCAGCTTTCGGTGCATCCCGACGTCGAGATGATCAGCTTCACCGGCTCGACCCGCGCCGGCATCGCCATCACCAAGGCCGCCGCCGATACGGTCAAGAAGGTGGTGCTGGAGCTGGGCGGCAAGGGCGCGAACCTGGTCTTTGCCGATGCCGATGAAAAGGCCGTGGCGCGCGGCGCGCGGCATTGCTTCTACAACTCTGGCCAAAGCTGCAACGCGCCGACCCGGATGCTGGTCGAGCGCAGCTTCTACGACACCGCCGTCGAGCAGGCCAGGAAGGTGGCCGAGGAGACCCCGGTCGCCACCGCGCACCAGCCCGGCAGGCATATCGGCCCGGTGGTCAGCAAGCAGCAATGGGACAAGATCCAGGACCTGATCCAGAAGGGCATCGACGAGGGCGCCCGCCTGGTCGCTGGCGGTCCCGGCCTGCCCGAGGGCGTCAACCGCGGCTATTTCGTGCGCCCGACGGTCTTTGCCGATGTGACGAACGACATGACCATCGCAAGGCAGGAGATCTTTGGCCCGGTGCTGTCGATCATCCCCTTCGACAGCGAAGAGGAAGCCGTCGCCATCGCCAATGACACGATCTATGGGCTGACGAACTACGTCCAGACCCAGGACGGCAAGCGCCGCAACCGGCTGGCCCGGCAGCTGCGCGCCGGCATGGTCGAGACGAATGGCCAGTCGCGCGGACGCGGCTCGGCCTTCGGCGGGGTCAAGGCCTCGGGCCGGGCGCGCGAGGGCGGCGTCTGGGGGCTCGAGGAGTTCATGGACAGCAAGCAGATCAGCGGCTGGGATCCCGAAGCGTGATGCTGGCCCTTGTCCCGGCGCGGCGCTAGCATCCGCCGGGACAAGGGGGAATACCATGAAGACCATCCTGATCACCGGCGGCGGCAGCGGCATCGGCCGGCTGACCGCACGCCGTTTCCTTGATGCCGGCTGGCGGGTCGGGCTGATCGGCCGGCGCGAATCGGCCTTGGCCGAAACGGCGGCGGGCGATGCCCGGGCGTTGATCCTGCCCTGCGACGTGACCGACCCGCAGGCGGTGGATGCGGCTTTTGCCGGGGCGGTGGCGGAATGGGGCCGGCTGGACGTGCTGTTCAACAACGCGGGCGCCATCCTGATCTCGCGCCTGATCGACGAGATTTCCTGGGAGGACTGGCAGGGCGTGGCGCGCGTCAACATCGACGGCATGTTCCTGTGCGCCCGCGCCGCCTTTCGCCAGATGCGGCGGCAGGATCCGATGGGCGGGCGCATCATCAACAATGGCTCGATCGCGGCCGAGGCGCCGCGTCCCGGCTCGGTGCCCTATACGATGTCGAAACATGCGGTGACCGGGCTGACGCGCACGCTGGCGCTGGACGGCCGACCCTTCAACATCGCCTGCGGCCAGATCGACGCCGGCAATGCCGCGACCGGGATGATCTCGGCGGTGGGCCACGTCGGTGCGCCGCAGGCCGATGGCCAGATCCGGGCCGAGCCGCTGATGGACGCGGCCCATGTCGCGGATGCGGTGTTCCACATGGCGAGCCTGCCCGAGGGCGCGAACGTGCTGCACATGACGGTGATGGCGACCAACATGCCCTTGGTGGGGCGCGGCTGAGGCATCGCGTCGCGCGCGCCGTCGCAGGAGTATTTGTGAAACAGTGAAGGCCGGGCTCAGCCCTCGGCTTCCAGGTATTCGGCCAGCAGCGCGGTCTTGGTGAAATAGTCCGGCGACAGGTCGAGCAGCGCGGGCAGGTCGCGCAGCACCCGGCGCAGGTGCAGCCGGATCGCCGCCTCGGCCCGGTCGGGATCGCCCGAGGCCACCGCCTCGGCCACGGCGCGATGCTGCGCGATGATGGCGTCGCGGGCGATCAGCGCCGTCAGCAGGTGGCGGGCGCGGTCGAGGTGGATCTTGATCTGCTGCAGATGCGTCCAGACCATCGCCTTGCCGGCGATGGCGGCGAGTTGGGCGTGGAACTCCTCGTCCAAGCGGGCGAGCTGCGCGGTATCGGCGGCCTGTTCCTGCTGCGCGATCTGGGCGAACAGCGCCTGCAGCTGGGCCGGCGTGGCGCGACGGGCGGCGCGGCGGGCCAGGTCGGCCTCGACCGATTCGCGGATGAAGCGGGTGCAGAGCACCCATTCCAGGTCGATGCGGGTGACGAAGGTGCCGCGCTGCGGGCGAACCTCGATCAGCCCGTCGCCGGTCAGGCGGATGAAGGCCTCGCGCACCGGCTGGCGCGACAGCTGGTACTGGTCGGCGATCTCCTGTTCCGAAAGCCGGGTGCCGGGGGACAGTTCGCAGCCGACGATGCGCTGGCGCAGCCGGGCGTGCAGCTGGGCCGCGAAAGGCGCCGGGACCGGCGCCGCCATGGTCGATGCAGGATTCATCTCTTACCCCTGCTTCGCTGTAATTGGTTAATTTACTCCACGTCAACCGTTCGCGCCCGCTGAAAGCGCATCATGGTCTGCTGATGGTAGAGCTGACCCGGCTCCAGCCGGGCGGATGGATAGCCGGGCCGGTTCGGCGCATCGGGCCAGAGCTGCGATTCCAGCGCGATTCCGGCGTGGCGGCCATAGGGCCGGCCGGCAAGCCCGGGGGCGCCGGGGCCGAGGTGATTGGCGGTATAGACCTGCAGCCCCGGCTCGGTCGAGCGCAGGGTCAGGCGCAGGCCTGCGGCCTGCAGCACCGCGGCTTGGCGCGGCCTGGCGTGGCGGGCCGGGGCGAGGCACAGGTTATGGTCGATGGCCGGTCCCGCCAGCCGCTCGCCCAGCCGCACCGGGCGGCGGAAGTCCAGCGCCGTGCCGCGCACCGGGGCCGGGGGTCCGAGCGGGATGAGGTCGGCGTCGACGGGCAGGTAGTCCCGGGCAGGGACGCTCAGGCGATGCTCGGCCACGCTGTCGCGGCCGTCGAGGTTGAAATAGCTGTGCTGGGCGAAATTGCACAGCGTCGGCGCGTCCGAGGTGGCGAGGATGGTCAGCGACAGCGTGGGCCCGGGCAGGATGCGATAGGTCGCGCGCACCAGCATGGTGCCGGGAAAGCCCATGTGACCATCGGGCAGCAGGTCGATCAGCGTGACCATGTCCTCGGTCTGCTCGGCCAGGATCCAGTTGCGGGTGCCGCTGCCGTCGCTGCCGCCATGCAGGATGTGGCGCCCGTCCTGGTTGCGGTCAAGCTGCAGCTCTTGCCCGTCGAGAGCCGCGCGGGCCTGGCCGATGCGGTTGGCATAGCGACCGACGATGGCGCCGAAATAGCGGCCCTCGTCCAGATAGGGGTCGAGCTGCGGATAGCCCAGCACCAGCGGATGCGCCACGCCCGCGAGCCGCAGATCCTGCAGCGAGGCGCCGAGAGTCATGATCGAGGCGGTCAGCCCGTGGTCCGAGATCACCGCCCGCGTCACCGCCCGGCCATCGGGCAGCGTGCCGAAGGCCGCGCGCATCATGCCAGAACCCGCGGCTCGGGGCGGCCGCGCGCGGGGCCGGGGTCGAGCTGCCAGGTGCGGCCGTCCTGCGGGCCGTGGCGGCCCTCGGCGGCGCTGGTGACGATCAGCCGCGACAGGTCGCGGCCGGCGAAGCAGGGACAGCTGGGCTGGCTCGCCAGCAGGGTCAGGCGGCTGAGCAGCCGCCCGTCCGGCGCATGGCAGGCGACCGAGCCGCTGCCCCAGCGCGCGTTCCAGAACCGGCCCTGGTCGTCGGTCACCGCGCCGTCGGGGAACTGGTCGGTGCCGGCGAGGTCGAGAAAGACCCGCGCCTGCCCCATGGGCCAGCCGTCCGGGTCCAGCGGCTGGCTCCATACCGTCTGCGCGGCGGTATCGGCGAAATAGGCCAGCCGCCCGTCCGGCGAAAAGCAGATCGCGTTCGGGATCGAGAGCCCGGCGCGAAGCTGGCGCAATTCCCCCCGGAAAAAGCGGTAGATCGCGCCCTGGCCGGTTTCGGCGCTGCGCGACATGGTGCCGATCCAGAAGCCGCCTTGCGGGTCGGCGCGGCCGTCGTTCGAGCGGTTGCCGGGGCGGTCGGGCTCCAGCGCCACCAGCCGCCTAGCCTCGCCATTCCTCAGGTCGAAGCGCAAGAGCGCGGTCTCGCTGGCGATCAGCAGGTGGTCGCGGTCGATCCAGCCGCAGGCCGAGACCATCTCGTCGAACTGCCATTCCAGCGGTGCACCGTCCAGCTGCGACATCAGCCGCCGGCCGAGGATGTCGAACCAGAAGGGCTGCGCGCGCTCGGGGTGCCAGAAGGCGCCTTCGCCCAGTTCGCAGATGCGCGGGTCGAAGACCGCGGCGCTCATGCCAGGGCCTGCATGGCGGCGATGATCTCGCGGGCGCGGGTGGCGACGGTTTCGGGGGCATCGCCGGGCTTGTAGAGCGCCGTGCCGATGCCGAAGCCCTGCGCCCCGGCGGCGTGCCATTCGGCGAAATTTTGCGGGCCGGCGCCGCCCACGGCATAGACCGGGATCTCGGGCGGCAGGACGGCGCGCAGCGCCTTCAGCGCCGCCGGGCCGGCCTGGTCGGCGGGGAACAGCTTCAGCCCGGTGGCACCGGCGGCGATGGCGGCGAAGCATTCCGTGGCGGTAAAGACGCCGGGCCAGCTTTCCAAGCCGCGCGCCCGGGTCTCGCGGATCACCGCCGGGTCGGCATTGGGCGAGACGATCATGCGGCCGCCGGCATCGGCGACGCGGCCGACCTGCTCCGGCGTCAACACGGTGCCGGCGCCCAGCGTGGCCTGGCCGCCGAAGGCCGCCGCCATCAGCCGGATGTTCTCCAGCGGGTCGGGCGAGTTCAGCGGCACCTCGATGCGGGTGATGCCGGATTCGATCAGGGCGCGGGCGACCGGCAGGGCCTCGGGCGGGGTCAGGCCGCGCAGGATGGCGATGATGGGCTGGGTCATGGGTCCTCGTGCAGAAGCCGGTGGGCGGCGGTCAGCCCGGCCAGGACCAGCGCAGCGCCGTCCTGTCGCCGGACCCGGGCGCCCTGTGCCAGCAAGAGCGTTTCGTAATGCGTCGTCAAGTCGGGGGCGCCGATCAGAACGACCTCGGCCCCGGTCCAGAACGGGCGGGCGGCGGCCAGTTCGGCGCCGATCAGCAGGCCGGAAAGCCGCCCGGCCGCCTGTTCCGGCGCCAGCCCGTGCAGCAGCGCCCCGGCGCGCAGGGCGAAAAGCCCGGCCGGGACAGAGGCGGGGTCGGCCAGCGCCTGCGCCCCGGCCTGGGTCAGCGCCTGGGCGTCGGGCGTGGCTTCGGCCAGGGTCAGGCGCAGCACGGATTGCCGGGCGAGCAGGGCGAAAAGCTCTCCGGTCATGAAGGTGGCGAAGCGGGCGACGGCGCCATCCGCGATCCGGGCCCATTTGCTATGCGTGCCCGGCAGGCAGAGCACGCCGCGAAAGCCCGGGTTCCCGGCCAGGAAGCCGGCGATCTGGGTCTCCTCGCCGCGCATCACGTCGGGCGGATCGGCCTGCGACAGGCCGGGCAGGATGCGCAGGTCCAGGCGCGGGTCCGTGACCGGGGGGCGGATCGCCCGCCGCGGGTCCAGAGGGGGGCAGGGGACGGGGCGATAGGCCGCCTCGGCCCAGCCGCCGCGGGCGCCGACCATGCCGCAGGCCAGGACCGGGATGGTGCCCTGGGCCGGCAGCCAGTCGGCGACCAGCGCCAGCAGAGCCGGCTCGAACCCCTCGGGCGAAAGCCGGCCCATGCCCTGGTCCGAGGCGCGCGCCTGAAGCATCTGCGCGCCCTGCATGGCCCAGGCGCGCAGCCGGGTCGTGCCCCAGTCGACGGCGATCCAGTCGGGTGTCACGATTTCGACTTGTTCGAGACGTCGAAGATCACCGCGGCCATCAGCACCAGCCCCTTGATGACCTGCTGATAGTCGATGCCGATGCCCAAGATGGACATGCCGTTGTTCATCACCCCCATGATGAAGGCGCCGACCACCGCGCCGATCACCGTGCCGACGCCGCCCGCCATCGAGGCGCCGCCGATGAACACCGCCGCGATCACGTCGAGCTCGAAGCCGACGCCGGCCTTGGGCGTGGCCGAGTTCAGCCGGGCCGAGACCACCAGCCCCGCCAGCGCCGCCAGCATGCCCATGTTCATGAAGGTCAGGAACACCACCCGCTCCGAGTTGATGCCCGAGAGCTTGGCCGCCTTGGCATTGCCGCCGATGGCGAAGATGCGCCGGCCGATGGTCGTGCGTTCCGACAGGAAGGCGTAAAGCGCGACCAGCACCGCCATGACCATGAAGACATTGGGCAGGCCGCGGAAATTCGCCAGCGCCCAGGTCATCCAGACCATCGCCAGGAAGATCAGCGCGTTCTTGGCGGCGAAGAAGGCAAAGGGCTCGTCGGCGATGCCCACCGCCTCTTCGCGCTTGCGGCCGCGGATCTGCAGCCACAGGATCACCGCCGCCGCGCCCCAGCCCAGGATCAGGGACAGGGTGTTGGGCTTGTCCGGCCCGAACAGGTCCGGAATGAAACCCGAGGCGATCATCTGGAAGCCGCGCGGGAAGGGGCCGATGTTCTGGCCCTGCAGGATCCACATGGTCAACCCGCGGAACACCAGCATCCCGGCCAGGGTGACGATGAAGCTGGGGATCTTCCAATAGGCGATCCAATAGCCCTGGATGCCGCCGATCACCGCGCCGGCGACCAGCGCCAGCACCACGACCAGCGGGATCGGCAGGCCCATGCGCACGATCATCAGCGCCGCCAGCGCGCCGACGAAGGCCGCGACCGAGCCGACCGACAGGTCGATATGGCCGGCCACGATCACCAGCAGCATGCCCACCGCCATGATGACGATATGACTGTTCTGCAGGAACAAGTTGGTCAGGTTCACCGGCCGGAACAGGATGCCGCCGGTCACGACCTGGAAGAAGGCCATGATGATGATCAGCGCGAACAGGATGCCGTATTCGCGGATATTGCGGCGGATGAAGCCGAAGGTATCGCCTTGGCGGGTCTCGGTCGTGTCAGACATGGGCGGCCTCTGCCTCGATTTCCTGGGCCGTGACCGATTCGTCGGTCAGGTCGTGGCCCGAGCGGATGATGATGGACATGATCTTTTCCTGCGTCGCCTCGGCGGTGGGCAGTTCGCCGACCAGCCGGCCCTCGTTCATGACCAGGATGCGGTCGGTGATGCCCAGAAGCTCGGGCATCTCGGAGGAGATCACGATGATGGATTTCCCCGAGGCCGCCAGATCGCGGATGATGGTATAGATCTCGTATTTGGCGCCGACGTCGATGCCGCGGGTCGGCTCGTCCAGGATCAGGATCTCGGGTTCGGAAAACAGCCATTTCGCCAGCACGACCTTTTGCTGGTTGCCGCCCGACAGGTTCACCGTCTTCTGCTCGACCGAGGGCGAGCGGATGTTGATGCGCTTGCGATAGTCGCGGGCGACGGCGCCCTCGCGCTGCCGGTCCACCACGCCGCGCGTGGAAATCCCGGCCAGGTTCGCCAGCGGGATGTTGCGGCGGATCGAGTCCTCCAGCACCAGGCCCAGCGACTTGCGGTCCTCGGTGACGTAGGCGAGGCCGGCGGCGATGGCCTTGGGCACGGTGGTCAGCTCGACCTCGCGGCCGTGGATGCGGACGCTGCCCGATTTCCAGTCGCCCATCGAGCGGCCGAAGATGCTCATGGCAAGCTCGGTGCGGCCGGCGCCCATCAGCCCGGCGATGCCCAGCACCTCGCCCTGGCGCAGCTCGAAACTGGCGTTCTTGACCAGCAGCCGCCCCTCGCGCAGCGGGTCGGCGACGTTCCAGTCGCGGACCTGCATCACCACCTCGCCGACCTTCGGCTCGCGCGGCGGATAGCGGTCGTCCATGGCGCGGCCGACCATGTCGCGGACGATCTGCGATTCCGCGACCATGCCGTCGTGATGCGCCACGGTCGAGCCGTCGCGCAGCACGGTGATGCTGTCGCAGACCTGACTGATTTCGTTCAATTTATGCGAGATCAGGATCGCCGTCATGCCCTGGTCGCGGAACCCCGCCAGCAGGCGCAAGAGCGCGTCGCTGTCATGTTCGTTCAGCGAGCTGGTCGGTTCGTCCAGGATCAGCAGGTCGACCTTTTTCGACAGCGCCTTGGCGATCTCGATCAGCTGCTGCTTGCCCATGCCGAGGGACCCGACCTTGGTCTCGGGGCTTTCGCGCAGGCCCACCTTGGCCAGCAACTCGGCGGTGCGGCGGTTGGTCTCCTGGCGGTCGATGACGCCGCGCGTGGCAATCTCGTTGCCCAGGAAGATGTTCTCGGCGATCGACATCTGCGGCACCAGCGCCAGTTCCTGATGGATGATGACGATGCCCTTTTCCTCGCTGTCCTTGATGTCTCGGAAGGCCATGGGCTGGCCGTTGTACAGGATCTCGCCCTGGTAGCTGCCATGCGGATAGACGCCCGAAAGCACCTTCATCAGCGTGGACTTGCCGGCGCCGTTTTCGCCGACCAGGGCGCGGATCTCGCCCCGGCGCACGGTCATGTTGACGTTGTCGAGTGCCTTGACCCCGGGGAATTCCTTGGTGATCCCCCGCATTTCCAGAATGGCGTCCATCCCGGTCCCCCCTTCTTAGGAAGCGCGCCGCCGGTCGGGCCGGCGGCGCGCGCCAGGATCACTTGAGCTGGTCTTCGGTATAGTAGCCCGAGCCGACCAGGACCTCTTGCAGGTTCTTCGCGGTGACGGCGACCGGCTCCAGCAGGAACGAGGGCACGACCTTGACGCCGTTGTCATAGGTCTTGGTGTCGTTCACCTGCGGTTCCTCGCCCTTGATCATGGCGTCGACCATGCCGACGGTGACTTTCGCCAGTTCGCGGGTGTCCTTGAAGATGGTCGAATACTGCTCGCCCGCCTGGATCGACTTGACCGATTGCAGTTCGGCGTCCTGGCCGGTGACGATGGGCATCTTCATGTCGCCCGAGCCGTAGCCGACGCCCTTCAGCGAGGACAGGATGCCGATGGACAGCCCGTCATAGGGCGAGAGTACCCCGTTCACATGCTTGTCGGTGTAGTTGGCCGACAGGATGTTGTCCATGCGCGACTGGGCGGTGGCCGGGTCCCAGCGCAGCGTGCCGACCTTGTCCATGCCCATCTGCCCCGAGGGGATCACGATCGAGCCGTCGTCGATCAGCGGCTGGATCACCGACATGGCGCCGTCGTAGAAGAAGAAGGCGTTGTTGTCGTCGGGCGAGCCGCCGAACAGCTCGACGTTCCAGGGCTTCACGTCGGGGAAATTGGCCTTCAGCCCCTCGACCAGCGTATTGGCCTGCTCGACGCCGACCTTGAAGTTGTCGAAAGTGGCGTAATAGTCGATGTCCGGCGTGTCGCGGATCAGCCGGTCATAGGCGATGACCTTGATGTCGGCGGCCTTCGCATTGGCCAGCGCATTCGACAGCGTGGTGCCGTCGATGGCGGCGATCACCAGCACGTTCACGCCCTTGGTGATCATGTTCTCGATCTGCGACAGCTGGTTCGGGATGTCGTCATCGGCATATTGCAGGTCGGTCTGGTAGCCGGCTTCCTGGAACTGCTTGACCATGTTGTTGCCGTCGTCGATCCAGCGCGCCGAGGTCTTGGTCGGCATCGAGATCCCGACCATGCCTTCGGCCGCGGCCAGCCCCGGCAGAGACAGCACCGCCACCGAGGCCAGCGCCCCGGCGAGTTTCCTGAGATTCAGCATGACTCCTCCCTATCGATTCCCTGTCGATTGCGCGCCGTGCCGGTGGCCGCCTCCACGGTCCTGTCCGGCCGGAGCCTTCCCTTGTGTCGGCGCGGGACGCGAATGCGGGCGGGCCCGGACATTCGGCGCCGCAACGGTCATGGACCGCCGGCCTGAACGTGAGGCTAGTCCTGCCCGATATGTCCGTCAAATATTCTGAAAGAAGATCTGCATATCAAAACCGTCATGATGGTTTGCGCTAACATGGCCGGAGCGGGAATTCCGTCAGCCGTCGGCCAGCAGGTCGGACCACTCGGGATGGCGCTCGAACTGGGCGCGGACATAGCTGCAGGCCGGCACGATCATCACGCCGCGCGCGCGGGCATCGGCGATCAGCCGGCGCACCATGGCGGCGGCGACGCCGGTGCCGCGCATGGCGTCGGGGGCATAGGTGTGGTCGGCGACGATGATGCCCGGGCCGCCGTTGCGCCAGGTCAGCTCTGCCTCCCCCGAGACGCCGGGCAGGCTGACGACATAGCGGCCGGAACTGCCGTAGTCTTCATGGGCGACGGGGATGGTGGGTTGGCTCATGCGATTGCTCCGTGTTGATGCGGCGGAGGTAACGCATGAAAGCCGGGCCGGATCCGTGACGTTGCGTCATCGGACCCCGGCCCGCGGCGGCACTCAGGCGCGCTCGGAATATTCGAACAGTTCGGTATTGACGACGATGGCCTCGTCCACGCCGACGAAGGGCGGGATCATCACCCGCACGCCATTGTCCAGGATCGCCGGCTTGAAGCTTTTCGCGGCGGTCTGGCCGTTCAGCACCGGCTCGGTCTCGGCGACCTTGCAGATCACTTTCTGCGGAATGCGCACCGACAGCGCCTCGTCGCCATAATATTCCACAGCGGCCATCATGCCGTCCTGCAGGAAGGGGCGGCGGTCGCCCAGCAGATCGGCGTCCAGCTCGGTCTGCTCGAAGGTCTCGCTGTCCATGAAGACCAGCTTGCCGTCTGTTTCATAAAGGAATTGCTGGTCCTTGAACTCCAGATGGACCTGCTCGACCTTGTCCTCCGAGCGGAAGCGTTCGTTCAGCTTGCGGCCGTCGCGCAGGTTCTTCAGCTCGACCTGGGCGAAGGCGCCGCCCTTGCCGGGCTTGACGTGGCTGACCTTGACCGCGGCCCAAAGCCCGCCGTCATGTTCCAGGACGACACCCGGCTTGATTTCGTTGCCATTGATCTTGGCCATTCGGATTACCTTGGAAATATTGAGGAATCATTGGCGGGTCACGGGGTTGAACCGCCCTTGCGGGGACCTATATCCATTGCCGTGTCCCAAGGCAACCGAAACGCCTTTACGGCGTTGTCAAGGGCGGCAGGGGGTGTCCAACTGTCGCAAGATCGTTGCTTTTCGCGGTTATTGAGGCTAATCCGCCGGGGCTTGCATCTGGTGCATGGCGGTCATGCGGCGCAGGGCATACCGAATCACGGCACGGATCGGCTAAGCCGGCCCCTGCCGCCTAACGAGGCAAGAGGTGCAGCGATTTTGGCAATAAGGCCAAGCTGCAAGGCAATAAAAGAACAACAGGATAACGAATATGCGCGATTTCGTGGATGGCTCGGCTTTCAATTTCGAACAAGGTCAGCGTGCCCGCAAGCTGTTTGCGGCCGTGGTGCTGGCTGCGCTCGACGACGCGATCGCGGATGACAAGAAATACGGCAACGGCCCCGACCAGATCGCCCGCTGGGCGCGTTCGCGCGATGGGCGCGAGGTGCTGTCCTGTGCCGGCATCGACCCGAACGAGCGGGTGGTGAAGGGCCTGATGGAATTCGTCGCCAAAGGCGTGCGCACCTCGGTCGCGCTGTCGCGCGAGGAAAGCGAGCGTCGCCACGCCGCCGAGGAAGCCGAAGCGGCCTGATCCCCCTCGCAACCGCGCCTTTCCGGCCGTCCTTCGGGGCGGCCTTTCTTATTGGAACAGGTGCAGCGCCAGCGGTGCGATGATGGAGGTCAGCACCGCGTTCAGCCCCATGCCGATGCCGGCGAAGGCGCCCGCGGTCTCGTTCACCTGGAAGGCGCGGGCGGTGCCGATGCCATGCGCGGCCACGCCCAGCGAAAAGCCGCGCGCGCGCCAGTCGCGGATCCCCAGCGCGTTCAAGAGCGGCGTGGCGATGATCGCGCCGAAGATCCCGGTCAGCAGCACCAGCACGGCGGTGATCGTCGGCTCGCCCCCCAGCCCCTCGGCGATGCCGATGGCGACCGGGGCGGTGGTCGATTTCGGCGCGAGGCTGGCCAGCATCACCTCGTTCAGCCCGAAGGCCTTGCCGATCGCCAGCACCGAGACCACCGCCGTCACCGAGCCGGCGACCAGCGCCGCAACCAGCGGAGCCAGGGCTTTGCGCACCCGGCGCAGGTTGTCGTAAAGCGGCATCCCCAGCGCGACCGTGGCCGGGCCCAGCATGAAATGGACGAATTGCGCGCCCTCGAAATAGGTCTGGTAGCCGGTCCCGGTCAGCCACAGCACCAGCGACAGCAGGATCACCGCGACCAGGACCGGATTGGCCCAGCTTTGCCGGTTCATGCGGCGAAAGAAGCTGTCGCCGAGGAAATAGGCGATCAGCGTCGCGGTCAGCCACAACAGCGGCTCTTGCGACAGATAGCTCCAGATCAGCGCGGCGTCGGTCATTCCTCGGCCCCGCCCCGCCAGCGCACGACGGCGGCGAACACCAGCGCGCCCACGGCGATGGCCAGCGCCGTCGAGACGGTCAGCGCCAGCACGATGGCCAGCGCGTCGTCGCGGAACTGGCCCAGATGCGCGATGACGCCGACCCCGGCCGGCACGAAGAACAGCGACAGGTTGGCCAGCAGGCCGGTGACGACCGGGCGCAGCATTTCGGCCAGCGCCGGGCGCAGGGCGCAGCTGCCGACCAGCAGCAGAAGCCCCAAGACGGGCCCGGGCAGCGGCAGGCCCAGGCCGCGGGTGGCGACCTCACCGACAAGCTGGAACGACAGAAGGATGGCAAGCGCAGGGATCATGGCGGCAGGTTAGCACCGCCTTGGTCTTGTGTTGAGCCCTTAAATCTTGTGGATAACCAAGCCGATCCCGCCATATCTGGGGGTTTCGGTTGACTTTGCGGGTGCGATTGCCAAGAATTCCCCAATTCTGCCCCAGCCGGATGGCCGCTTTTGCGCTTTGACCGCCTTCGCCTCAACGGATTCAAGAGCTTCGTGGACCCGACCGACCTGGTCATCCACGAGGGCCTGACCGGCGTGGTCGGCCCGAACGGCTGCGGCAAGTCGAACCTGCTGGAGGCGCTGCGCTGGGTCATGGGCGAGAACCGCCCCACCGCCATGCGCGGCGAGGGCATGGAGGACGTGATCTTCGCCGGCACCGCGCGCCGCTCGGCCCGCGCCCATGCCGAGGTCACGCTGACCATCGACAACCACGACCGGCTTGCCCCGGCCGGCATGAACGATGCCGACACGCTGGACATCACCCGCCGCATCACCCGCGACGCCGGCTCGGCCTATCGCATCAACGGCAAGGAGGTGCGGGCGCGGGACGTGCAGATGCTGTTCGCGGATGCCTCGACCGGGGCGCATTCGCCGGCGTTGGTGCGGCAGGGGCAGATTTCCGAACTCATCAACGCCAAACCCAAGGCGCGCCGCCGCATCCTTGAGGAAGCGGCGGGGATCTCGGGCCTTTACCAGCGCCGGCACGAGGCGGAGCTGAAGCTGAACGCGGCCGAGGCCAACCTGACCCGCGTCGATGACACGCTGGACCAGTTGTCCACCCAGGCGGCGAGCCTCGCCCGCCAGGCCCGCGCCGCCGCGCGCTATCGCGAGATCGGCTCCGCCCTGCGTCGGGCCGAGGGGGTGCTGCTCTATCGCCGCTGGGCCGAGGCCGAGCAGGTCAAGGCGGCCACGGCCGAGGCCCTGCGCGAGGCGATCCGCGCCGCCGGCGAGGCTGAGGCGCAGGCCCGCCGCGCCATCGCCGGCCGCGAAGAGGCCGAGGCGAAGCTGCCGCCCCTGCGCGAAGAAGAGCAGGTCGCGAGCGCCATCCTGTCTCGCGCCACCATCGAGCGCGAGGCGCTGGACGAGGCCGAGGCCCGTGCGAGCCAGGCGATCCAGACCCTGCTGGCGCGCATCGCCCAGCTCGACCGCGACATCGAGCGGGAATCGGCGCTGAACCGCGACGCGGGCGAGGTGATCGCGCGGCTGGAATGGGAAAAGCGCGAGCTCGACAAGGCCGGGCAGGGGCATGACGACCGGCTGGCCATCGCCTCGGAAGCCGCCGCCGAGGCCGCCGAGGCCTTGCGCGAGGTCGAGGCCAAGCTGGCCGAGCTGACCGACGAATCCGCCCGGCTGGCCGCGCGGCACCATTCGGCCGAGCGGCTGGCCCATGACCTGCGCCAGATGCTGGACCGCGCCACGCGCGCTGCCGCGGATGCCGAGGCCGCCGTGGCCCGCGCCGCCGACACCGGCGCCGAGGCCGAGGCCGCGCGCGAGGCCGCCGAAGAGGCGCAGGAGGCCGCCCGCGACCGCGTCGAGCAGGCCGAGGACCGGCTGGCCGCTGCCGAGGAAACCCGCGCCGGGCTGGAGGCCGAGGAAGCCGAGGCCCGCGCCGCCCGGGCCGAGGCCGAGGGCGAGGTCTCGGCGCTGAATGCCGAGATGGCGGCGCTGAAGCGGCTGGTGGAACGCGGCCAGGGCGGCGGCTCGGTGCTGGACCTGGTGCGCGTGGCGCGCGGCTATGAGGCGGCCTTTGGCGCGGCGCTGGGCGACGATCTGCGCGCCGGGCTGGCGACCGAGGGCTCGGGCTGGCACGCGCTGCCGCCCTATGACGAAGCCATGCCGAATACGCTGGCCGCGCATGTCGAGGCCCCGGCCGCGCTGGCCCGGCGGCTGTCGCAGGTCGGGCTGGTGGCCGATGCCGCGACCGGCGCGGCGCTGCAGGCCGGCTTGCTGCCGGGGCAGCGGCTGGTCACGCGCGCGGGCGATCTGTTCCGCTGGGACGGGCTGCGGGTGATGGCGGGTGAGGCCTCGTCCGCCGCGGCGCTGCATCTGCAGAAGGTCAACCAGCTGGCCGAGCTGACCGCCCAGGCCGAGGCGGCGCAGGCCTGTGCCGCGCGGACACAGGCCGCCCACCAGACGTCCCGCGACCGTCACACCGCCGCGACCGAGGCCGAGAAACGTGCCCGCGACGACCGGCGCGAGGCCGAGCGCGGCTTGTCCGACGCCGTGCGCGCCGTGACCCGGGCCGAATCCGACCTGTCCATGGCGCAAAGCCGCGCCGAATCGGCCCGGGCCGAGCTGGCGCGCCACCGCGACGACGCCGCGGATGCGAGAACGCGGCTGGCCGAGGCCGAGCGCCAGCTTGCCGAGCTGCCCGACCGCGGCGCGGCGGCGGCGGCGGTGGAATATGCCCGCACCGGGGTCGAGGCGGCGCGCATCGCCACCATGACCCGGCGCGGCGCGCTGGAGGAATTGCGGCGCGAGGCCCAGGCCCGCACGAAACGCCAGCAGGAAATCGCCAAGGAGGAATCCGGCTGGCGCCTGCGGCTGGACCAGGCCGGCAGCCGTGCGGCCGAACTCTCGGCCCGGCGCGAGGCTGCCGCCGAGGAGCTGGAAGCGGCCGAGGCCCAGCCCGAGATCCTGGCCGAGCGCCGCGCGGTTCTGACCGAGGCCGAGGCGCAGGCCAGCGCCCGGCTGGCCCGTGCCCGCGCCGCGCTATCCGCCGCCGACCAGGCGCTGCGCCTGGCCGCCGAGACCGAACGCGACGCCGAACGCGCCGCCTCGGACGCGCGCGAGACCCGCGCCGCCCGCGAGGCCCGCGCCGAGGCCGCGACCGAGGCCGAATCCGCCGCCAAGGCGCGCATCCACGAGGAACTGGAAGCCACGCCGCAATCGCTGCTGCAACTGCTGGGCGAGGTCGAGGACATCGCCCCCGACGCGCTGGAAGAGCAGATCGCTCGCCTGCGCCAGCAACGCGACGCCTTGGGCGCCGTCAACCTGCGCGCCGACGAGGACAAGCGCGAGCTGGAAACCGAACGCGACCGGCTTGCCGCCGAAAAGACCGACCTGACCGAGGCGATCCGCAAGCTGCGCCAGGGCATCGGCAGCCTGAACCGCGAGGGGCGCGAGCGGCTGCTTTCGGCCTTCGACACCGTCAACGCCAATTTCACCACGCTGTTCACGCATCTGTTCGGCGGCGGCGAGGCGCGGCTGGTGCTGGTCGAATCCGACGACCCGCTGGAGGCGGGGCTGGAGATCATGTGCCAGCCTCCCGGCAAGAAACTCAGCACGCTCAGCCTGCTCTCGGGCGGCGAGCAGACGCTGACCGCGCTGGCGCTGATCTTTGCCGTCTTCCTGGCCAATCCGGCGCCGATCTGCGTGCTGGACGAGGTGGACGCGCCCCTGGACGACGCCAACGTCACCCGGTTCTGCGACCTGATGGACGAGATGACGCGGCGCACCGACACGCGATTCCTGGTCATCACCCACCATGCCGTGACCATGGCGCGCATGGACCGGCTGTTCGGCGTCACCATGGTCGAACAGGGCGTCAGCCAGCTGGTTTCCGTGGACCTGAAACGCGCCGAGGCTCTGGTCGCCTGACGCGCGATGCGCTATCAGCGCTGAGCTTCCCCGGAGTCCGTGATGCGTGCCCTGTTTCCCCTCGCCATTCTGGCGTTTCTTCCGGTTTTTCCGGCTATGGCCGAGCTTTCCGCGCCGGTGCTGGGCGACCCCAAGCAGATCGGCGATCTGATGGCGCAAAGCGGCCTGCCGGTCAGCCGGGGCGCCGATCTGGAAGGGCTGCCGGTGCTGGAAAGCCAGATCGACGACATTCGCTTCAACGTCTATTTCTACGACTGCCAGCCGCTGTGCCAGCGGATGCAGTTCGTGTCGGGCTTCACCCTGCCGGCACCGATGACGCCGCAACTGGCCAATCAGTGGAACCTGTCGAACCCGTTTGCGACAGTCGTGGTGTCGGATAGCGGCGACGCCTTCCTGGAAATGGACATTGGCCTTGCGGGCGACGGCATCGGGCGCAAGAATTTCGACGAGACGCTGGCGAGCTGGCGGCTCGCCATGAGCGAATTCCGCGATTACATCGACTGGTAGGAGGATGCGATGACCATCGAGACGAAACTGGCAGAGCTTGGGATCACGCTGCCCGACGCCCCGGCGCCGGCGGCGAACTATGTCCCCTATGTGATCGCGGGGCAGATGCTGTTCGTCTCGGGGCAGATCTCGGCCGCCAAGGGCCGGGTCGGCGCGGAGCTGACCACGGCCGAGGGCGCCGAGGCGGCGCGCGGCTGCGGGTTGTCGCTGCTGGCGCAGGCCAAGGCGGCGCTGGGCTCGCTGGACCGGGTCAAGCGCGTGGTCAAGCTGGGCGGTTTCGTCAACTCGACCGGCGATTTCACCGAACAGCCCGAGGTGGTGAACGGCTGCTCGGACCTGATGGTCCAGGTCTTTGGCGACAAGGGCCGCCATGCCCGGGCCGCCGTCTCGGCCCCGGCGCTGCCGCGCGGCGTCGCGGTCGAGATCGAAGCCGTCTTCGAGATCGAATGATGGACCTGCACCCCGATTTCCTGCGCCTGCCCGTCGCGCATCGCGGGCTGCACAATGACAGCCGGCCGGAAAACAGCATGGCGGCGTTTCGCGCCGCCATCGCCGAGGGCTATGCCATCGAATGCGACATCCAGCGCGCCATGGACGACACGCCCATGGTGTTCCACGACTACGAACTGGCGCGGCTGACCGATATCGAGAACGGCACCGTTGCCGCCAGCACCCCGGCGCAATTGGCGCGGCTGCACCTGCTGGAAACCGACGAGACCATCCCGACGCTGCGCGAGATGCTGGACGAGGTCGCCGGCCGCGTGCCGCTGCTGATCGAGATCAAGGATCCGACCATCGCCTCGGGGCCCGAGGTGGGGGCGCTGCCGCGCCGGGTGGCCGAGGCCTTGGCCGGCTACGACGGGCCGGTCGCGGTCATGTCCTTCAACCCGCATGTCGTCGCGGCCTTCCACGAGGCGGCGCCCGAGATCGCGGTCGGGCTGACCACCTGCGGCTATGAGGAGGGCGAGTGGCAGATGCTGGACGCCGAAACCCGCACCCGGCTGGCGGCGATCGCGGATTTCGACGCTGTGGGCGCCAGCTTCATCTCGCATGACCGGGTCGATCTGGACAATCCGGCGGTGGTGGCGCTGAAGGCGCGCAATGTGCCGGTGCTGTGCTGGACCATCCGCAGCCCGGCCGAAGAGGCCGAGGCGCGTCGCGTCGCCGATAACATCACCTTCGAGCATTACCGGCCCGAAACGGCCTGAAGAAACCGCCTGAACCTGCCGCCGCCCGCTGACAAAGCCGGGCGGCGCGCCTATGTTTCGCCGCATGAGCGAAATGACCGTCTCCGTCCTGCCCGCGATCTCTGCCCTGCCCGCCGCCGAATGGGACGGCTGCGGTGCGGCGGCGAATCCCTTCACCACGCATCGCTTCCTGTCGGCGCTGGAGGCGTCCGGCTCGGTCGGCGAGGGCACGGGCTGGCATCCTTCGCATCTGGTCGCGCGGGTCGATGGCCGCGTGGCGGGCGTCGCGCCCTGCTATCTGAAGACCCACAGCCAGGGCGAATACATCTTCGACCACGCCTGGGCGCAGGCTTATGAGCGTGCCGGCGGGCGCTATTACCCCAAGCTGCAATGCGCGGTGCCCTTTACCCCGGTGACCGGGCCGCGGCTGATCGCGCCCGAGGCGCCGGTGCGGCTGGCGCTGCTGCAGGCCATGGCGCAGATCGCCCGGCAATCCGGCCTGTCGGGCGCGCATGTCACCTTCTGCACCGAAGCCGAGGCAGAGCTGGCCGAACCCGCCGGCTTCCTGTCCCGCGCCAGCGAGCAGTTCCATTGGCTGAACCAGGGCTATGGCACGTTCGAGGATTTCCTGGCGCAGCTGTCGTCGCGCAAGCGCAAGGCGATCCGCAAGGAACGCCAGCGCGCCCAGGCCTTCGGCGGCACCATCCGCAGCCTGCGCGGCGACGAGATCGAGCCCGCGCATTGGGACGCCTTCTGGGGCTTCTACCAGGACACCGGCGGGCGCAAATGGGGCCGGCCCTATCTGACGCGGGCCTTCTTCGACCGGCTGCACGAGACCATGCGCGACGATTGCCTGCTGGTCCTGGCCGAGCGCGACGGCCGTCCCATCGCCGGGGCGCTGAACCTGATCGGGCCGGACGCGCTTTACGGCCGCTATTGGGGCGCGGTCGAGGACCACCCCTTCCTGCATTTCGAGCTGTGCTATCACCGCGCCATCGACTGGGCCATCGCGCATGGCCTGGCGCGGGTCGAGGCCGGGGCGCAGGGCGAGCACAAGCTGGCGCGCGGCTATCTGCCGACCCGGACCCATTCGCTGCATTGGGTGCGCGACCAGGGCTTCCATGACGCCATCGCCGATTTCCTGCACCGCGAGCGGCAGGCGGTGGATGCCGAGATGGGCTATCTGGCCGAGCTTGGCCCGTTCCGGCGCGGCGAGATCTCGCCCTAGGGCCGCTTGATCTGCCGGAACGCGGCCGAGGCGCCCCAGCCCGCCGCCACCGCGATGGCCAGCGACATGATGCCGTAAAGGAACGGCTGGTCCAGCGCCAGGCGATAGAGCCAGCGCTCCAGCCCGACCTTGCGCACCTCGATCGGGGCGCGGAAACTGTCGGTGACCAGCCCGTCGCGCAACAGGAAGATGCGGGTGCTGTAGAAGCCCTCGATCAGGTTGGCGGGCAGGCGCACATCGGCGCGAAACAGCGTCTGCTGCGCCAGAAGCACGGCGCCGTCGTCCTGGCGATACAGGTCGGCGCGCCGGCGCAGGCGCACGAAGGCCTCGGTATAGGGCACCACGTCGGGGACGTCGGCCTGGCCGGAAAAGGCCCGCATCGCCAGCGGGATCGAGATGCGGAAGCGCTGGTCGTCCTTGGGGTTCAGGATCCGGCCCAGCGACCGCGTCGTCGCCACCACGTAGAAGCTGGGCGCCGCGCCGATGCCGACCCGGCCGGTGTTGACCCAGACGCCGAAGCGCCGCTCCTTGTGGCGCACGGTGATGGCGCGGGCCGGCCCCTCGACCGTGACGATCACGTCCAGCGGCTCGCCGGGCGGGATCGGCGTCTCGCGCTTGATGGCGCCGTAGATGATGATGTCCGAACCGTCGAAATTCGTGGTGATGTCGACGTCGTCGCGCGACAGGCCGGCGACGATCTGCTCGGGCGGTTCCTGCCGCTCGGCCTCTTGCGCCGACAGCGGCAGCGCCAGAAGCAGCGGGGCCAGCCAGGCCAGGGCGGCGCGCCGGATCATTTCAGGATCCCCGGCGTGATGGAATAGAGGTCGTCCGGGCGCAGGAACAGGTCCAGCGCCAGCTTGCCGCAGACCGCCAGCACCAGAAGCGCCAGCAGGATGCGCAGCTGCTCGGCCCGCAGCCGGGCGCCGTAATGCGTGCCGATTTGCGCGCCGATGACGCCGCCGACGATCAGCAGCACCGCCAGCATCACGTCCACGGTGTTCGACGAGACCGCGTGCATCAGCGTGGTATAGGCCGACAGGAAGGTGATCTGGAACAGCGAGGTGCCGATGACCACCTTGGTCGGCATGCCCAGCAGATAGATCATCGCCGGCACCATGATGAAGCCGCCGCCGACCCCCATGATCGCGCCCAGCACGCCGACAGCCGCCCCGACCAGCAGCACCGGGATCGCGCTGATATACAGGCCCGAGGCGCGGAACTTCATCTTCAGCGGCCATTTGTGCACCCAGCCGTGCTGGTTGCGGCGCATCGGCTTGATCGGGCCGCTGACCCGGGTGCGGCGCAGCGCGCGCAGGCTTTCCTGCAGCATCATCGCCCCGATCAGGCCCAGGAAGACGACATAGCAGAGCTGCACCACCAGATCGACCTGACCAAGCCGCGACAAGAGGTTGAACAGCAGCACCCCCAGCGACGAGCCGACAAGGCCGCCGCCCAGCAGGACCCAGCCCATGCGGAAATCGACGGTCTTGCGCTTCACATGCGCCAGCACGCCGGAAAAGGACGAGGCCACGACCTGGTTCGCCCCGGTCGCCACCGCGATGGCCGGCGGGATGCCGATGAAGAACAGAAGCGGCGTGATCAGGAAGCCGCCGCCGACGCCGAACAGGCCCGACATCAGCCCGACAATGCCGCCCAGGCCGACCAGCGTGAAGCTGTTGACCACCACCTCGGCGATGGGAAGATAGATCTGCATATCCTGCCCGGCCCGTTTCTTCTTTCGATCCTGCCTCGGCCCGGGCTTCGCGTCAAACGTCCCGCGCATGTCGCCTGCGGGTTGTCGCAGCGCCGTGGCATGGATAAGCATTGCACCACCGGCAGATAACCGGCGATGATGCGGGCGGCACCGGCGCTGCCCGCGCGCTTCGCCGCACAGGGACGAACATGCGCATTCTGATCACCAATGACGACGGCATCAACGCTCCGGGCCTCGTGACCCTGCACGAGATCGCGACTGAGGTCGCCGGCCCCGGCGGCGAGGTCTGGACCGTGGCCCCCGCCTTCGAGCAATCGGGCGTGGCGCATTGCATCAGCTATGTCCACCCGACGCTGATCGCCGAGCTGGGCCCGCGCCGCTTTGCCGCCGAGGGCTCTCCGGCCGATTGCGTGCTGGCGGCCATGGATGTAATGAAGGACAACCCGCCCGACCTGGTGCTGTCGGGCGTGAACCGGGGCAACAACTCGGGCGAGAATGTGATGTATTCCGGCACGGTCGGCGGCGCGATGGAGGCGGCGCTGCAGGGCCTGCCCGCCATCGCGCTGTCGCAATACATGGGCAGCCGCACCGCCGGGCTGGAGGATCCGTTCGAATGCGCCCGGGTGCACGGGCCGCGGCTGATCCGGCGGCTGCTGGACCATGGCGACTGGACCTCGGACGCGGATTTCCGGCTGTTCTACAACCTGAACTTCCCGCCCTGCGATGCGGGTTCGGTCAAGGGCACCCGCGTGGCGCCGCAGGGCCGCCGCTACGGCGTGCGCTTCGAGATCGAGCCCTATCATGCGCCGAACGGCCGGCGCTTCCTGTGGGTGATGGGCGGCTCGCAGACCGCGCCGGCGACGCCGGACAGCGACGTGGACGCGAACATGCGCGACTATATCTCGTTGACGCCGATGCGGCCGGACCTGACCTGTCACAAGACCCTGGCCGAACTCTGCGGCCTGCTGGACGAGGGCTGAACCCGGGCATGAGCGACGATCCCCAGACTGCCGAACGCAAGATGCGCTTCCTGTTCGCGCTGCGGCAGCGCGGGGTCACCGATCCGCGCGTGCTCGAGGCGATGGAGCGCATCGACCGCGGCGAATTCGTGCGCGGCCATTTCGAGGATCGCGCCTATGACGACACGCCGCTGCCGATCCCCTGCGGCCAGACCATCAGCCAGCCCTCGGTCGTCGGGCTGATGACCCAGGCGCTGCAGGTGGGGCCGCGCGACAAGGTGCTGGAGATCGGCACCGGCTCGGGCTATCAGGCGGCGATCCTGTCGCTGCTCTGCCGCCGGGTCTATACGCTGGACCGCCACCGCCGGCTGGTCGCCGAGGCCGAGGCGATCTTCCGCCATTTCGGCCTGACCAACATCACCGCCATGGTTGCCGACGGCTCGCACGGGCTGCCCGAGCAGGCGCCCTTTGATCGCATCATGGTGACGGCGGCGGCCGAGGATCCGCCCGGGCCGCTCTTGGCGCAGTTGAAGATCGGCGGTATCATGGTGGTGCCGGTCGGGCAGTCGGATGCGGTGCAGACGCTGATCCGGGTGCGGCGCGACGAGAACGGCTATGATTACGACGAATTGCGGCAAGTGCGCTTCGTGCCGCTGGTCGAGGGGTTGGGACAGACATGACCCCCGGCCGTACTGAGTGAGGAACGGGCAGATGGCGAAAATCAGGCAATGGGCGCTGGCCGCCGGCGCCGTGGCGGGCTTGGTCTCCTGCGGGCCGCAGGGCGGGCTGGATTTCAGCAATTTCGATCCCGACCTGCGCGGCTGGGGCGGCGGGTTCGACACCGCCCAGGCGGCGGCGCAGGCGCAACCGCGGCCGGCCCCGGACCAGCGCGGGGTGATCTCCTATCCCGGCTACCAGGTCGCCATCGCCCGCCAGGGCGACACGGTCGCCACCATCGCGGCGCGGCTGGGGCTGAACGCGGGCGAGTTGGCGAGCTACAATGCGATCAATGCCAATACCGTGCTGAACCCCGGCGCCGTGGTCGCCCTGCCGCGCCGGGTGGCGGGCGGAGCGCCGGTCGCCACCTCGACCGGGATGGTCAGCGATCCCTTCGCCGGCCAGGGTGTCCGGCAGCCGGCGGCGGCTGGGGGCATGGGCACGCCGACCCAGCCGGCGGCAAGCCAGCCGCGCCAGCATGTCGTCGCCACCGGCGAGACCGCCTGGTCCATCGCCCGCAAATACAATGTCTCGGTCAATGACTTGGCCGCGTGGAACGGGCTGTCGTCGTCGATGACGCTGCGCACCGGGCAGCGGCTGCTGATCCCGGTGGCGGGCGGCAAGGCGCCCTCGGCCACCGCGGTGGTGACCGCGCCCGGCAGCGGCAGCCCGACGCCGCGCCCGCCCTCCTCGGCCGAGCCGCTGCCCAGCGAAAGGACCACGCCCGCCGGCAGCCCGGTGGCGAAGCCCGCAAGCCCGGACCTGGGCAAGACCCGCACCGCCGCCTCGGGCAATGGCCGGTTCCGCATGCCCGCCAATGGCGCGATCATCCGCACCTATCAGAAGGGCAAGAACGAGGGCATCGACATCTCGGCCGCTGCCGGCAGCACGGTGGCCGCCGCCGGGTCGGGGACCGTGGCGGCGATCACCCGCGACACCGACAATGTGCCGATCGTGGTGGTGCGTCATGACGGCAACCTGATGACCGTCTATGCCGGTCTGGAGGATGTCGCCGTCAGCAAGGGCCAGGCCGTCAGCGCCGGCACGAGCCTTGGCAAGGTGCGCAGCCAGGGCGTCGTGCATTTCGAGGTCCGCAACGGCTTCGACAGCGTCGATCCCGAGAAATACCTGAACTGACCGGGGCAGGGCCGAAGGCAGGCCGGGTCAGGGGCTGGAGGCCGGGCCGGTGCGGCGGCGCGAAGCCGGTGCCCTTGGGCCCGCTTTGGGCCGATGGCCCGGCGCGAGCCGCCGCTACCGGTCCCGCTGGCGCGCCCCGCGCCGTTTTGCGATGCCCGAACGCCGCAGCTTCGCCGCTCTCGCCGGCGGGCCAGCCTCGGCCGCAGCCCCGCGGTTGCGCGCGGCGACGCGGCGGTTCCGATCCGGGGATGCGGGACCGCCGGTCGGGGCCGTCATTCCTGTTCGCACATCTGGCGCAGGGTCAGTTCGATCTCGTGACGGATCATCTGTTGCAGGTTGCGGCTCAGCCGGTTGCCGATCTCGCCCTGCAGCTCCTGGCGGATCGCCTCGCGGATCATGCCGCGCAGGTGGGTGCCCTTCTGGGCGTCCTTGTCCTGCGGCGCGAACAGGTGCTGTTCGCTTTCGCGGTTCAGCGCCTCGGCGGCGGCATGCGCCTCGGCCAGGGGATTGATCGGGGTCACGGTGGAATGTGCATGCAGCATGGTTTCCTCCATTTGCGCGTTTGTGGTGGTGGTGTGTTCGAGGAAGGGACCGAAGGCCTGGATCGGCTCGGCGGCCGCATCCGGAAATGCGGTTTCGACGGGATCGTCCGCGCCGGCCTCGGCCGCGAGCGGCTGCGGCCAGGCGGCGGCAAAGGCCGCATGGGTCGGTCCGGTCAGGGGCAGCTTCAGCCAGTCGCCGAAGTCGCTGTCCCGGGCCTCTGGCTGGGCATCGGCCGAGGCTTCGGCCACGGGCTCCGCCATGGCTTCCTCCATGACATCCGCCGGCATGGCTGACAGCATTTCCGTCCCGCGTTCCGCCACCGCCGTCTCCGGGTCGGCCGCTGCGGCGGTGGTTTCGCGCGCCTCCTCATCCGCAGCGGTGGCGATCAGGTCGGTGCTGTCCAGCACCAGCGGCGCAGCCGCGGGCGGGACCGGAGCCATCGGCTCGACGCGGATGCGCGGCGCGATGTCCTGGGCGGGAAGCGTGTTCAGCGCCTGGTTCGGGATGCGGCAGCCTGCCTCATCCTGGGCGATGAGCCGGCGAATCGAGGCCAGCACGTCGCCGACATTGTCCGTCCCGGGGGGCGGCGCCGGATGGCGCATCAGCTCATGCTGCATGATGCGCCCCCGGATTCGAGGGCGGGCTCAGTCCCTGCCGATCGCGCGCAAGACGCGGTCGAGGCTTTCGCCCTGCCTGCTGGTAAAGGGTGCGTCCTGCACCGCGTTGTAATAGGCCGATGGGTCATAGGTCGGTATCCCCAGTTTCAGGTTTTCCACCGTCAACAAACCCATAGCGGACAATAGTTGATAATGTGCTAACTGGAGATTGGCTTCCGCCGTAATCTTGTTGGCGCGGGCCTCCAGCAGCGATTGTTCGGCGTCCAGGACGTCCAGAGTCGTCCTTGCGCCCAGCGTCGCCTCTTCGCGCACGCCGTTATAGGCCTGCTGCGCGGCAACGATCTGTTCATCGATGGCGCGAATCTGCGCCCGGGCCACGTCGATTCCCGCCCAGGCGGTGCCGACGGCCTGATCGACCTGGCGCGAGACGTTCAGCAGCGCCGCCCGGACCGAATCACGCTGCGCCATCGCCTTGCGATGCGCGGCGGGCAGGCGGCCGCCGGAATAGATCGTCTGCGACAGGCTCAGCGATACCGAGGCGCTGTCCCGGGACGTAGAGCTCGCCCCGCCCAAGACACCCTGCGAGCGGCTATGCTGCTTGGTCAGCCCGGCCGAGCCGGTCAGCTCGGGGTTGCGCTCGGCGGCGGCGGCGGCGACGCCCAGTTCGGCCGCGGCGGCCTCGCGCTGGGCTTGGCGGATCAGCGGATGGGTGCGCCGGCCGATGTCGCGCGCCGTCTCCAGCGTCGCCGGCAGCTTGGGCGAGGGCGGCGGCGGCGCCAGCGTGCCCGGCATCTTGCCGGTGGCGGCGCGGTAATTCTCGCGCGCGATCTGCAGGTCGCCTTCGGCCGAGGCGAGGCTGGCGCGGGCCTCGGCCAGCGCGGCATCGGCCTGCGCCACATCGGTCTGGGTGATCTCGCCCACGTCGAAACGGTCGGTCGCGGCCTGCTGTTCCTGGCCGATCACCCGCACGGAATTGGCCTGCAGCTCGACCTGCTCGGTGGCGCTGCGCACGTTCAGATAGGCCTCGACCGCGCCCAGCAGCACGTCCTGTTCCACCCCCACCAGCGCCGCGCGGGTGCCGAGCACGCTTTCCTTGGCGATGTCGATGGCGATGGCGTTGCGGCCCCAGTCGTAAAGCGTCATCGAGGCCTGCAGCCCGATGCTGGCGCTGTTGGCGTCGAAGCCCTCGATGTTCTGATAGGTGTATTCGGCGACCCATTGCAGCACCGGGCGCAGGGCGGCGATGGCGGCCGCCGCATCCTCGTCCGCGGCGCGCAGCACGGCGCGATTCTGGTCCAGCAGCGCCGAGTGGCGATAGGCATCGACCATGGCGTCGGCCAAGGTCTCGGCCGTGGCGGGCAGCGCGGTTGCCCCCGCCAGCAGGGCCGCCAGCAGCGGGCGCCGCCATTTCCTCAGCGTATCGCGAAACATGCCATGGCCTTTCCTGTCGGCACTCACAAGACGAAGCCCCGCGGCTTTGCGAAGCCCGGCAGAAGCGGCGCGCCGGCGTTGAACGAAAAGCGCCAGTTCACCCGGCCGTCCAGCTTGCGGCCCAGGCGCACGGTTCCGAGATTGCCCTCGCGGAACAGGGCGACGACGCGGCCGCCCTCGCGCAGCTGCTCGGCCAGGGCGTCGGGGAAGATCTCGATGGCGCCCTCGACCAGGATGGCGTCATAGGGGGCCTGGCTGGCGCAGCCCTCGGCCAGGGGGCCCCTGACCACGGCGACGTTGAAGACGTCCTGCGCCGCCAGCCGGGACTCGGCCTCGGCGGCCATGGCCTCGTCGCTCTCGACCGCGACGACGGCCTCGGCGATGCGGGCCATGACGGCGGCGCCGTAGCCGTAGCCGCAGGCCACGTCCAGCACCAGGTCGCTGTTCTGAAGCGCCAGCACATCCATCATCCGGCCCAGCGTGCGCGGCTCCAGCAGGACGCGGTCGGGGGCCAGGTCGATGTTTTCGCCGGCATAGGCCACGTCGCGGCGCGAATCGGGAACGAACTGTTCGCGCGGCACGGCCAGCATCGCCTCGATCACGGGATAGCTGGTCACCTCGTTCGGACGGACCTGGGTGTCGACCATCATGGTGCGTCGCTGCGCGAAATCGGTCATTCTGCGAACTCTGCTTTCGGTTGGCTATGGCACCTCTTGCCACGAAATTCCCGGCTGGGCAACGGCGGGCGACGCCATTGCCGCAAGGATGTGGCCGTGGCAAGGTCGCAGGCATGAGCGCCTATCTTTTCGCCCCGCCCCCCGTCGCCGCGCTGCCCGTCACCGGGCAGGCCGGCCGCTTTCCCGTGAACCGCATCTTCTGCGTCGGGCGCAACTATGCCGCCCATGCCGCCGAGATGGGCGGCGCGGTCGACCGCGAGGCGCCGTTCTATTTCACCAAATCCGCCCGGGCGCTGCTGGAAAGCGGCGCGGTGCTGCCCTATCCGCCCGGGACCGCGGATCTGCATCACGAGATCGAGCTGGTCGTGGCCATCGGCGCGCCGGCCTTCCGGGTGGCGCCGGAGCGGGCGATGGCGGCAGTCTGGGGCTATGGCGCCGGGCTGGACATGACCCGGCGCGACCTGCAGGCCAAGGCCAAGGCGAAGCAGCGGCCCTGGTCGCTGGGCAAGGATTTCGAGGGTTCGGCGGTGCTGGCTGCCCTGACGCCGGCCGCGGATTTCACCCCGGCGGCGCAGGCCATCCGGCTGGCGGTCAACGGCACCCTGCGCCAGCAGGCCCGCATCGACGACATGGTCTGGTCGATTCCCGAACTGATCGCCGACCTGTCGCATTACTATCATCTGGCGCCGGGCGACCTGATCATGACCGGCACGCCGGCGGGCGTGGGCGCGGTGGGTCCGGGCGACCGGCTGGCGGGCGGCATCGAGGGGCTGGCCCCGGTCGAGCTGGTGCTCGGCGCGGCGGATTAGGCCGGATCCCGCCACTCCAGCACCACTTGGGTCTGGATCACCACGGCGGCTAGTTGGCCGTCGCCGCGCAGGATGTCGGTCTGCCAGATCATCGTCGTGCGGCCCAAATGCAGGGGCCTCGGCCGCGCCTCGGCCACGTCGCCCAGCCGGATCGGGCGCAGGAAATTCGTCTTGCTTTCCAGCGTGGTGGTGGCGGCGCCCTCGGGCAGGCGCAGATAGGTCGCGGTGCCGGCGGCGTGGTCGGCCAGGCTCATGATCGCGCCGCCATGCAGCACGCCGTTGCGGTTGGTCAGGGGCCGGGTGACCGGCATGCGCAGCGTGACCTCCTCCAGCGTGGCCGAGACGATCTGCATGCCCAGCGATTCGGAATAGGGCGAATGGATCTCGCCAAAGGCGGCTTGGCTCTCGGTCATCGTGGTCCCCGTTGTTGCGCCGGCATCTTCGGCGCCGCGGGCGAGCGCGTCAATCTGTGCTCAGCAAGCGGGGGCGGGCTCGGGCCGGCCCTTCAGGTCCAGGCCGCGCGCGGTTGGCGCGTGCCAGGTCTTGGTGGCATGGGTGGCGCCCGAGGGGTTGGTGCCGATCTGCGAGCCGCCGGTGCCGCCGGTCCAGCCGGTCGAGCCGGTATTTTCGGGCGCCGTGCCGTCGCCCGCGCCGCCCTGCTGCGGCGTCGCCGGCTCGGCCTTGGCGGCCGCGGGCGGGCATTCGCCGGCGCGCGACGCCACCGGCTGCGCCGGACTGGGCACCGAGGTGGGCGCGACGCCCTTCTCTGGCGCGGCCTGGGCCGGGGTCTGCGGGGCGGTCTGGGCCGCCAGCGGCGCGGCCAGCGCCAGCGTCAGGCCCAGCACGGCGGCGGGCATCGCGATCAGGGACGTGATCCGGGACATGGGGTCGATCCTCCTGCCGGCCCAACGCCGGCCGGCGGCGGCGGTTCCTGCCCCAGACCGGACTTCTTTGCTCCATAAATACCCAAAGAACCGTCAGGCGACGGCGATTCCCGGCTCGCCCGCAGCGCAATGCCCGACCACGGCGGCCAGCGGGTGACCGGCGGCGCGAATTTGCGCCAGCACCGCCTCGGCCGCCTCGGGGGCCACGGCGACCAGCAGCCCGCCCGAGGTCTGCGGGTCGGTCAGCAGATGCCGGCGCCAATCGGCCAAGCCCTCGGGCAGCGCCACCTCGGCGCCATAGGCGGCCCAGTTGCGCAGCGAGGCGCCGGTGACGAATCCCGCCTCGGCCAGTTCCGCCGCGCGGCTCAGCAAGGGCAGCGCCGCCTGGTCCAGATGCAGCCGCAGCCCGGCGCCGCGGGCGATTTCCAGCCCGTGGCCCAGGATGCCGAAGCCGGTCACGTCGGTCAGGGCATGCACATCGGCCCGCTTGGCCAACTCGGCCCCGACCTTGTTCAGCGTGGTGGCCGAGGCGACCATCTCGTCGATGCCGGCCTGGTCCAAGGCGCCCTTCTTGATCGCGGCGGAATAGATGCCGACGCCCAGCCCCTTGGTCAGGATCAGCGCGTCGCCCGGCCGCGCATCGGCATTGCGGCGCAGTTCGGACGGGTGGCAGAGGCCGATGACGGCCAGGCCATAGATCGGCTCGGGCGCGTCGATGGAATGGCCGCCGGCGACCGGGATGCCGGCCTGATGGCAGATCTCGCGCCCGCCCTCCAGGATCTCGCGGATCTGCTCGGGTGCCAGCTTGTCGATGGGCATGCCCAGGATCGCCAGCGCCATGATCGGCCGCCCGCCCATGGCATAGACGTCGGAGATCGCATTGGTCGCGGCGATGCGGCCGAAGGCGCGCGGGTCGTCCACCATCGGCATGAAGAAATCGGTGGTGGCGATGACGCAGGTATTCTCATCCACCTGATACACGGCCGCGTCGTCCGAGGTCTCGGTGCCGACCAGCAGCTGCGGAAAGGCCTGGGCCACCGGCTGGCCCGCCAGCAACTCCCGCAGCACCGAGGGCGCCAGCTTGCAGCCGCAGCCGCCGCCATGCGCCAGCGAGGTCAGTCTGGGGTGGTCGTTCATCGCGAGGCCCTCCTGTCAGTCAGTCGGCGCACCGTAACGTAGAAGGCCGGCACCATGAAGATGCCAAGGAAGGTCGCGGCGATCATCCCGCCCATGACCCCGATGCCGATGGAATTCTGCGCCCCGGCCCCGGCGCCCCGCGCCACCGCCAGGGGCAGCACGCCCAGGATGAAGGCCAGCGAGGTCATCAGGATCGGCCGCAGCCGCTGGCGCGCGGCCAGCGCCGCCGCCTCGACGGCCGAGCGGCCCGACTGCTGCAGGTCGCGGGCGAATTCGACGATCAGGATGGCGTTCTTGGCGGCAAGGCCGATGGTGGTCAGGATGCCGACCTTGAAATAGACGTCGTTCGACTGGTCGAAGGCCAGGGCCGCCACCACCGCGCCCAGCACCCCCACCGGCACCGCCAGCATGACCGAGAACGGGATCGACCAGCTTTCGTAAAGCGCCGCCAGCGACAGGAACACCACCAGCGCCGACAGCGCAAACAGCCAGGGCGCCTGGTTGCCGGCCTGGCGTTCCTGATAGGACAACTCGGTCCAGGCCATGCCGTAATTGCCGGGCAGGGCGGCGACCAGTTCCTCCATCGCGTCCATGGCGCTGCCGGAGCTGAAACCGGGGCCGGGCTCGCCCTCGATCTCGATGGCGTCGACGCCGTCGATGCGCGCCAGCCGCGGCTCGACCGGCTCCCAGCGCGTGGTCATGAAGGCGTTGAAGGGCACCATCTCGCCCTGCGCATTGCGGGCATACCAGCTGTCGATATCCTCGGGCTGCATGCGGTTCGCCGCCGCCGCCTGCACGATCACCGGGCGCAGCTGCGCGCCCAGGGCGAAGTCGTTGACCTCGGTGCCGGCAAAGATCGTCGACAGCATCGAATTCACCGCCGGGACCGAGATGCCGAAGCTTTCCGCCTTCTGCTGGTCGATGTCGATCCTCAGCGCCGCGTCGTCCTCGGAGTTCTGCGCCTCGGGGTTCTGCACCCGCGGATCCTGGCCAGCCTGTTCCTCCAGCCGCTCGGCCGCCTCGGTCAGGGCCTCGATGCCGGCGCCGGCCTGGTCCATGACATACATGGTGAAGCCCGAGGTGTCGCCCAGCCGCGGGATCGCCGGCGGCTGCATGAAGAAGATCCGCCCGGCGCGATGCCCGGAGAAATGCCGGTTGGCGCGCTGCGCCAGCGCGCGGGCCGATTGCGAGGGATCGGCGCGCTGGTCGAAGGGATGCAGCCGGACATAGATCGTCGCCTGGTTCTGCGCCGTGCCCGAGCTGCCGAAGCCCATGGCCACGAAGACCGAGCTGACCACGTCCTTTTCCTCGGTCAGCATGTAATCCTCGATCTCGCGCACCACGGCGGCGGTCTGCTGCGCGGTCGAGCCCTCGGTCAGGGTGATGCGCGATTGCAGCACGCCCTGGTCCTCGGAGGGAATGAAGGTCGTGGTCAGCCGCCCGAACAGGTCGAAGGCGCCATAGCTGATCGCCGCCAGCACCAGCATGACCAGCAGCGGCCGGCGCAGGCTGCGCCGCACGGTGGCGGAATAGCCCGCGGTCAGCCGCTCGAACCCGGCGTTGAACCAGCGCGCCGGGGCAAAGCGCGGCGCGCCATGGCCGCGGCGCAGCAGCGTGGCGCACATGGCGGGGGTCAGGATCAGCGCCACGGCGAGCGACAGCACCATGGCGGTGATGATGGTCACCGAGAACTGCCGGTAGATCACCCCGGTCGAGCCAGGCATGAAGCCCATCGGCAGGAACACCGCCGACAGCACCAGGGCGATGCCGATCAGCGCGCCGCTGATCTGGCCCATGCTCTTTTCGGTGGCGGCGACCGGGTCCAGCCCCTCTTCGGCCATGACGCGCTCGACGTTCTCGACCACGACGATGGCGTCGTCGACCAGCAGGCCGATGGCCAGCACCATGGCGAACATCGTCAGCGTATTGATGGAATATCCCAGCGCCGCCAGCATGGCGAAGGTGCCCAAGAGCACGACCGGAATGGCGATGATCGGGATTAGCGTCGCGCGCCAGTTCTGCAGGAAGATCAGGATGACCAGGAAGACCAGCACGATGGCTTCCAGCAGCGTGTGCCAGACCTTCTCGATCGACAGCTCGACGAAGGGGGCGGTGTCATAGGCGACGCGCAGCTCGACCCCCTCGGGCAGGGCCGAGGCCAGCCCGTCCAGCGTGGCGCGCACGCCGTTCGAGGTCTCGACCGCATTCGCGCCGGAGGCCAGCTGCACCGCGAAGCCCGAGGCGTTCATGCCGTTGAAGCGCGAATCGCGGCCATAGCTGACCTGGCCGATCGCGACCTCGGCCACGTCGCCCAGGCGCACGGCGGCGCCGTCCGCGCCGGTCTTCAGCAGGATGTTGCGGAAATCCTCGACCGAGGTCAGCTGGCTTTGCGCCGTGACCGTGGCGGTGAACTGCTGGCCCGCGACCACCGGCTGGCTGCCCAGCGCGCCGACCGAGACGGTGCTGTTCTGCTGCGCCACGGCGGTGGTGATGTCGGTCGGCGTCAGCTGGAACTGCGCCAGCCGCAGCGGGTCCATCCAGATCCGCATCGCATAGCCCGAGCCGAAGACATTGACCCCGCCCACGCCCTCGGTGCGCTTGACCGGCCCCTCGACCACCTGCTCCAACAGGTTGCCCAGCTCGATGGTGGACTGCTTGCCGCTGGTCGAGACCAGCGCGCCGACCATCAGCGTCGAGGTCGAGGTCCGGCTGATGCTGATCCCGTCGTTCTGCACCGGCCCGGGCAGCCGCCCCTCGACCGAGCGCACCTTGGCCTGCACCTCGTTCAAGGCATCGGTCGGCGTCACGCTGTCGTCGAAGGTCAGCACCAGCGCCGAGCGCCCGGTCGAGGAGATCGAGGTGGTGTAGAGCAGCCCGTCGAGCCCGGTCAGCACGTCCTCGATCGGCGTGGTGACGGAATTCTGCACCGCCCGCGCCGTGGCGCCGGAGTAATTGGCGGTGATGCGCACCGTGGTCGGCGCGATGTCGGGATATTGCGAGATCGGCAGGCCCAGAACCGCCCAAGCCCCGGCCAGCATGGTCACGATGGCCAGCACCCAGGCAAAGACCGGCCGGTGGATGAAGAATTTCGCCATCAGCCTTCCACCGCCTCGCGCACCACGCCCTCGGCGTCGATGGTGACGGGGACGGTCGTGACCGCGGTGCCGGGGCGCAGGTCCTGCAACCCGTCCAGGATCAGCTGCTCGCCGGGGCTGACGCCCTGGCTGACGATCCAGCTGTTGTTCCAGCTGCCCTGCTCGCTCAGCGTGACCTGCTGGGCCTTGCCCTCGCGCACGACAAAGGCGGTCAGGGTGCCGTCGGTGGCCCGCCGCGTGGCGCGCTGCGGCACCAGCACGGCGCGGGTGCTGCCCTGGGTCAGCCGGACGCGCAGGAACTGGCCCGGCAGGATCAGCGCCTGCGGATTGTCGAAGCGCAGCCGGATCGGCACGGTGCCGGTGGTGGTGGACACCAGGATGCCGGGGCTGACGATGCGGCCGCTGCCGCGGTAGGTCTCGCCGGTCTCGAGGATCAGCTCGGCCGGCGTCTCGCCATTGGTCATCAGCTGCCCGGCGTCGATGCGCGCCCGGTTGCGCAAGAGCCGGGCCGAGCTTTCGGAGACGTCGACATAGATCGGGTCGAGCTGGGTGATCGTGGTCAGCGCCTCGGACTGACTCGCCGTGACCAGGTCGCCGACCGAGACCTGCGGCACATCCGGCACCCCGTCCAGCGGGCTGCGGATCTCGGTCCGGTCCAGCGACAGCCGGGCGGCGTCGCGCGCGGCCTCGGCGGATTTCAGGTCGGCCTCGGCCTGTTTCAGCGCCACTTCGGCATTGGCGCGGTCGACGGCGGACACGCCCGAGCCCTCCAGCCGGCGATAACGGGTGACGGTGTTCTGCGCCTGGGTCAGGCTGGCCTCGGCCCCGGCCACGGCGGCCTCGGCGGCGGCCAGCGCGGCGGCCAGCGTCTCGGGGTCCAGCCGGAACAGCACGTCGCCGGCCTTGACCGGTTTGCCGGGATCATAGGCGATCTCCAGCACCTCGCCGCCGACTTGCGGCCGGATGCCGGTCTGCTGAAAGGCGATGGCGCGGCCGGGCAGGGTCACGGTATAGGGCACGTCCTGTTCGGCCGCGACCATGACGCCGACCTCGCGCGGCCCCTGCGGCCCGCGCTCGCCCTGCTGGGCCAAGGCCTGCCCGGCCAGCAGCAGGGCCAGCGCCGCCTGTCTGAAGATCGCTTGCCCGAAGGCCATCTGCCGTCCCTTGCGGTTTGGTGGTTTGCCGCATTGTTTAGCGGCCAAATCCCAATGGCAAGTAAACGGCCACCCCGCAGCGGATCACGGATTCGCCAGCGGCTGGATTCTTTCCGTTTTCCAAATACCCATGCCGACCGGGCGGCGGGGCGAAAACGGTTCAGAAATCGACGCAGAGGCCCTTTTTCTCGTAATCGCCGAAACGCACTGGCTCCGGCCCGTCGCGGCCGCCCAGTTCGACGGGCAGTTCCAGCGGCGCGGCAGCCTTGCGGCGCGCCTCGGCCTCGGCCAGGGCGCGTTGTGCGGCGGGCGGCAGATCCTTGCGGTCGGTCATGGCGGTTTCCCCTGCTTCGCGCTAGACCCTGCCAATCTAGGCAAGGGGTCGGGTTTGGACAAGTCACAGGACAGATCGGGCAGGGACGGCGCGCGTTCGGGCGCGCTGCGCCTGCTCGCCGCGGTGGAAGAGGGCGCGACGCTCGACGAGGCCGCGGCGCTGATCGAGGGCGCCGCGCCCCCCGACCGCGCCCGCGCCCGCCGCCTCGCGCGCGAGGTGCTGCGGCGCCAGGCCCGCGCCGATGCGTTGCTCGCCCCCTTCCTCGCCCGCCGCCCGCGCCCCGAGATCCAGCGCATCCTGCGCCTTGCCACCGTCGAGATGCTGGCGCTGGGCGAGGCGCCGCATGGCGCGGTCAATGCCGCCGTGGCGCTGGCCCGCGCCTCCGGGCCCAAGGGCCAGGCGGCCTCGGGCATGGTGAACGCGGTGCTGCGCAAGGTCGCGGCTTCGGCCGAGGCCTGGGCCGGCCTGCCGCCGCAGCACATGCCGGGCTGGCTGCGCAAGCCGGTGATCGCCGCCTGGGGCAAACCCGTCGCCCGCGCCATCGAGGCCGCGCATGAGGCCGGCGCGGCCCTGGACCTGACCCCCAAGGCCGCGGATTGCCCGGGCGAGGCGCTGCCGACCGGCTCGCACCGGCTGCCGGCCGGCACGCAAGTCTCGGCCCTGCCGGGCTATGATGCCGGCGACTGGTGGGTGCAGGACGCCGCCGCCGCAATGGCGGTGCGGGTGCTCGACCCGCAGCCGGGCGAGACCGTGGCCGATCTCTGCGCCGCGCCGGGCGGCAAGACGTTGCAGTTGGCGGCTGCGGGCGCGCGGGTCACGGCGCTGGACATCTCGGAATCGCGGCTGGCCCGCGTGGCCGAAAACCTTGCCCGCTGTGGCCTTGCCGCCGAAATCGTCGCCGGTGACGCGCTGACCTGGCGCCCCGAGGCGCCGCTCGATGCGGTGCTGCTGGATGCGCCCTGCTCGGCCACCGGCACCATCCGCCGCCACCCCGAACTGCCGCTGATCCGCGACGGCGCCGGCCTGCGCGACCTGACCGCGCTGCAAGCCCGGCTGATCGACCACGCGATGACGCTGCTCAAGCCCGGCGGCCGGCTGGTCTATGCCACCTGCTCGCTGTTGCCGGCCGAGGGCGAGGAGCAACTGGCCGCCGCCCTGACGCGCCACCCCGGCCTGACCGTCGAGCCGCCGCAGGCACCGGGGATCGAGCCCGGCTGGATCACCGAACAGGGCGGCTTGCGGCTGCGGCCCGACCTGTGGCCGGAACGCGGCGGTATGGACGGCTTCTTCATCGCGCGCTTGCGGAAATCCGCTTAGCCGCCCTAAGGTTGCGCTGTCCTAATCAATGCGTTGCCCATGACCGAAATCGCTGCCGCGCCAAGGGGATTTTTGCGCCGCCCCGAACCCAAGGCCATAGGACACCCCGGCCGGGGCGAGCATATCGTCGCCGGCGAGATGCACCTGGGCGGCATCGCCGTCAGCGGCGATTTCTTCGCCGCCGACCTGCCCGCCAGCATCGCGGCCGAGCTGAACGGCTTCGGCTGGCTCGACGACCTGGCCGCGGTCGGTACGCCCAAGGCCCGCGCGGTGGCGCAGGATCACGTGCTGCGCTGGATCCGCCGCCACCCCGAGGCCCGGCCCGATGCGCCGGAATGGGCGCCCGAGATCGCCGGCCGCCGCGTGCTGCGCTGGATCTTCCATGCCGGGATGATCCTGCCCGGGCTCGACCGCGACGGCGCCGGGCCGTATTTCCGCGCCCTCGACCAGCACCTGAACCACCTGCGCGACAGCTGGTATGACAGCGAGGACGGGCTGGCGCGGCTCGAGGCGCTGGCCGGGCTCGCCATCGGCGCCATGTATCTGCGCGACCGCCAGACGCTGGCGCTGCCGGCGCTGATCGCGCTGGCCGAAGAGGCCGACGCCATGGGGCTGGACACCCTGGCCGAGGCGCGGGCGCCCGAATCGCTGCTGGATGCTATGGCGCTCTTGGTCTGGGCGCAGGAGGTCGCGGACGAGGCCGGGCTCGACGCGCCGGCCGAATTGCGCGGCATCATCGGCCAGATCGCGCCGGTCCTGCGGGCGCTGCGCCATGCCGATGGCGCGCTGCCCTGCTTCCACGGCGGCGGGCGCGGCGCGGCGGGGCGGCTGGACCGCTGCCTGCGCGCGGCCGAGGGCGCGGCGCTGCCCGCGCACGGGCTCGCCATGGGGTTTGCCCGCATGGCGCGGGCGCGCACGACGCTGATCCTCGATGCGGCGCCGCCGCCCGGCGGTCCGGCGGCGGTGCGGGCGCATGCCTCGACGTTGGCTTTCGAGCTGACCGTGGCGCGCCAGCCGCTGATCGTGAACTGCGGCCCCGGCGACGGGTTCGGCGCGCTCTGGGCCAAGGCCAGCCGGGCCACGCCCTGCCATTCGGCGCTGTGCCTCGCGGGCCTCTCGTCGTCGCGGCTGAACCCGAACCGGCAAGAGGGCGAGCCCGACATCCTGACCGAGCGCCCGGACCTGGTCTGGGCCGGCGATTGCGACGCGCTGGGCAACCTGACCGCGCCCGATTTCGGCCCCGCCCATGCGCCCGAGCCCGCGCATCTGCTGGCCGGCCACGACGGCTGGTTGGCGAGCCACGGGCTGACCCATCTGCGCGAGCTCTGGCTCGACCCCGACGGGCTGGGCCTCAAGGGCGAGGATTCGCTGGCGGCGCTGGACGCCAGCGCCCAGGCGCGGCTGGACCAGGTCCGCCCCGAGGACGGGCTGGGTTTCGAGATCCGCTTCCACCTGCATCCCGAGGTGCAGGCCCGCATGGCCGGCGCCGAGGTGCATCTGACCCTGCCCACCGGCGACGCATGGGTCTTTGCCCATGACGGCGTCGGGCAGGCCCGGCTCGAGGCCTCCTGCCTGCTGGACCGGGCGCTGGCCGAGCCGCGCCCGTCGCGCCAGATCGTGATTTCCGCCAGCCTGCAGGGTCGCGCCATCCAGATCGGCTGGACCTTGGCCCGTTCCGGCGCTAGGTGACAGGCCAAATCCGCCAATCCATCACGGGGCCCGACCGATGACCGACCGCATTCCGCTGAAGCGCGCGCTGATTTCCGTTTCCGACAAGACCGGCCTTCTGGACTTCGCGCGGGCGCTTTCGGCGCGGGGGGTCGAGCTGCTCTCGACCGGCGGCACCGCCAAGGCGCTGCGCGAGGCCGGGCTGACGGTCCGGGACGTGGCCGATGTGACCGGCTTCCCGGAGATGATGGACGGCCGCGTCAAGACGCTGCATCCGGTCGTGCACGGCGGCTTGCTGGCGCTGCGCGACAACGAAGAGCACATGGCGGCGGCGCGCAGCCACGGCATCGAGATGATCGACCTCTTGGTGGTGAACCTCTACCCGTTCGAGGCCACCGTGGCCAAGGGCGCCGATTACGACGACTGCATCGAGAACATCGACATCGGCGGCCCGGCGATGATCCGCGCCGCGTCCAAGAACCACGCCTTCGTCACCGTGGTGGTGGATGTGCAGGACTATGCCGCCGTGCTGGCCGAGCTGGACGCGAACGACGACACCACCAGCTTCGCCTTCCGCCAGCGCCAGGCGCAGATCGCCTATGCGCGAACGGCGGCCTATGACGCGGCGGTCTCGACCTGGATGGCGGCGCAGATCGGCGAGACGGCGCCGCGCCGCCGCGCCCTTGCCGGCGAACTGGCCCAGACCCTGCGCTATGGCGAGAACCCGCATCAGTCGGCGGCCTTCTATCGCGACGGCTCGGACCGCCCGGGCGTCGCCACCGCCCGGCAATGGCAGGGCAAGGAACTGTCCTACAACAACATCAACGACACCGACGCCGCCTTCGAGCTGGTGGCCGAGTTCGATCCAGGCCAAGGCCCGGCGGTGGCGATCATCAAGCACGCCAACCCCTGCGGCGTGGCCCGCGGCGACAGTGCCGTGGACGCCTATCGGCGCGCCTTCGACTGCGACCGCACCTCGGCCTTCGGCGGCATCATCGCGCTGAACACGGTGCTGGACGGCGAGACGGCGAAAGCCATCACGGAGATCTTCACCGAGGTCGTCATCGCCCCCGACGCCACCGACGAGGCGAAGGAAATCTTCGCGGCCAAGAAGAACCTGCGGCTGCTGACCACCGGCGGGCTGCCCGATGCCAGGGCGCCTGGGATCAGCTTCCGCCAGGTCGCCGGCGGCTTCCTGGTGCAGGGCCGCGACAATGGCGTGATCCTGCCCTCGGACCTGAAGGTGGTGACGCAGCGCCAGCCCAGCCAGGCCGAGCTGCAGGACCTGCTTTTTGCCTGGACCGTGGCCAAGCATGTGAAATCGAACGCCATCGTCTATGCCAGGGACCTGGCGACGGTCGGCATCGGCGCCGGCCAGATGAGCCGGGTCGATTCGACCCGCATCGGCAAGCGCAAGTCCGAGGACATGGCTGAGGTGCTGGGCCTGGCCCAGGCGCTGACCATCGGCTCGGCCGTGGCCTCGGACGCCTTCTTCCCCTTCGCGGACGGCATCGAAGCGCTGGCCGAGGCCGGGGCCAAGGCGGTGATCCAGCCCGGCGGCTCGATGCGCGACGACGAGGTGATCGCGACCGCCGACCGGCTGGGCCTGGCGATGGTCTTTACCGGCCAGCGGCACTTCCGGCACTGATGGCGGCGCCGGCGACCTCGAAGCCCCGGAAAAGCCCGGTGGCCCCGAAGCGGCGCAGCAGAAAGGCGCCGCCGCCGCGCGTCTGGCGGCCGGTCCTGCTGACCGCGGCGCTGGTCTTCCTGCTGGACCAGGCGCTGAAATACCTGGTCGTGCATGTCATGCAGCTGGACCGCATCCGCGAGATCGACCTGATCGACCCCTGGCTGAACCTGCGCATGGCCTGGAACCAGGGCATGAACTTCGGCCTGTTCGCCAGCGACGTGGACGTGATGCGCTTGGTGCTGATCGCCATCGCGCTGGCGGTCTGCCTGTGGGTGGCGGTCTGGATCGGGCGGGCCAAGCCCTCGCGCTTTGCCCAGGTCTCGGCCGGTCTGCTGATCGGCGGGGCGCTGGGCAATGTCGTCGACCGGCTGGCCTATGGCGCCGTGGCGGATTTCCTGAACATGTCGCTGCCGGGCTGGCAGAATCCCTACAGCTTCAACGTCGCCGATATCGCGATCTTCGCCGGCGCGCTGGGGCTGGTGCTGCTGCCGCCGCAGAAGAAGCCCGAGCCGAAGAAGCGCCGCGCGCCGCCCAAGCCGCGGGTGCCGAAACCCGCGCCGGCCGAAAACCCGGCCCCGGCCGGCCCCGACGAGCCCGAGTTGGCGCTGGACGACAAGACCCGTGACGGGGCCGGGAATTCACGCTAGAACGGCGCCAGAAGAACATGAGGGACGCAAAGATGCGGGCGATCGCGCTGATGATGACCATGCTGGGCCTGGCGGCCTGCAGCACCGATCCGCACCTGATGAACATCTCGTCCGGCCGCTCCAGCCCCGACGAATTCGCCATCCTGCCGACCAAGCCGCTGACCATGCCGACCGACCTGTCGGCGCTGCCGGCCCCGACGCCGGGCGGCGCGAACAGCACCGATCCGACGCCGCAGGCCGATGCGGTGGCGGCGCTGGGCGGCAATCCGGGCCAGTTGGCGGCGCAGGGCGTGGGCGCCGCCGATGGCGCGCTGATCTCCTATGCCTCGCGGCTGGGTCGCGACGCCGGCATCCGCCAGGTCACGGCCGAAGAGGATGTCGCCTGGCGCAGCCGGCACTCGCGCCGCCTGCTCGAGGTGCTGGCGCGCACCAATGTCTATTACCGCGCCTATGAGCCGATGACGCTGGACAGCTGGGCCGAGCTGGAGCGCTGGCGCCCGACCGGGGTGCTGCTGCCCTCGGCGCCGCCCGCGGGCGTGGCCAAGGTCGAGGCCGTGCGCCCCGCCGACAACGCGCCGGTGCTGCGCGACTAGATCACGCTTAGATGACGGGGTCCGGGCTTGCGCGGCCGGGGCTTCGCGGGCAGGGTCTGGGCGCGACCCGGAACCGGAGCCTGCCCATGACGATCCTTGCCCGCCTGACCCCGCTGGCGCTGGTGCTGGCCGCCAGCCCCGCGCTGGCCGAAATGCCGAAAGGCATCAGCCATTTCACCCTGGAAAACGGCCTCGAGGCCGTGGTGATCGAGGATCACCGTGCGCCTGTCGTGGTGCAGATGGTCTGGTACAAGATCGGCTCGGCCGACGAACAGCCGGGCAAGTCGGGCATCGCGCATTACCTGGAACACCTGATGTTCAAGGGCACCGACAAGCTGGGCCCGGGCGAGCTGTCCAAGACCGTGACCGCGAACGGCGGCATGGACAACGCCTTTACCAGCTACGACTACACCACCTATTTCCAGCGCATCGCCGCCGACCGCCTGCCGCTGGTCATGGAGATGGAATCCGACCGCATGGCGAACCTTCGCATCGGCGAGGACGATTGGCAGGCCGAGCGCCAGGTGGTGCTGGAGGAACGCTCGCAGCGCACCGACAGCGACCCCGGCGCGCAATTCTCCGAGGAACGCAGCGCGGTGCAGTTCTACAACCATCCCTATGGCCGGCCGGTGATCGGCTGGCGGCAGGAGATGGAGGGGCTGACCCGCGACGACGCCATCGCCTGGTATGACGCGCATTATGCCCCGAACGACGCGGTGCTGGTCATCGCCGGCGACGTGACGGCCGAGAAGGCCCGCGAACTGGCCGAGCAATATTACGGCTCCGTCGCCGCCAAGCCCGATTCGACCAGGCTGCCGCGCCCGCAAGAGCCGGTGCAGCGCTCGCCCCGCCGGATGGAGCGGGTCGATGCCCGTGTCGCCCAGCCGGTGATGCTGCGCACGGTGATCGCGCCGCAGCGCCGGCACGACGATCAGAAGACCGCCGCCGCGCTGACCGTGCTGGCGGAATTGCTGGCGGGCTCGTCCCAGACCTCGGTGCTGGCGCGCGAACTGGTGCTGACCGGCAAGGCGCTTTACGTCGATGCCTCCTATGACGGGTTTTCGGTCGATCCGACCACCTTCGGCCTGTCGATGGTGCCGGCGCCGGGGGTCGAGAATGCCGATGCCGAGGCGGCGCTGGATGCGGCGCTGAAGAAGTTCCTGGCCGACGGCCCGGATGCGGCGCAGCTGGAACGGGTCAAGACCCGGATCCGCGCCGCCCGGGTCTATGCCCAGGATTCGGCGCATGGCCGCGCCTATGACTATGGCCAGGGGCTGGCGACCGGCTTGACGGTCGAGGACGTGAACGACTGGCCCGACGTGCTGGCCGCCGTCACGCCCGAGGACATCACCGCCGCCGCGAAGCTGGTGCTGGAAAACCCCGCGACCGTGACCGGCTGGCTGCTGCCGCAGCCCGGCGCCGATGCCTCGGCCGCGCCCCAGCCCCTGCCCGCTGCCCAGACCGGAGATGTCGAATGATCCGCGCGCTTGTCACCTTCGTCTTCGTCGCCCTGGCCGGCCTGCCCGCCAGCGCCATCGAGATCCAGCAGATCACCTCGCCCGGCGGCATCAAGGCCTGGCTGGTCGAGGATCACTCGATCCCCTTCACCGCGCTGTCGCTGATGTTCAAGGGCGGCGCCAGTCTGGACGCGCCCGGCAAGCGCGGCGAGATGAGCCTGATGACCGCGCTGCTGGAAGAGGGCGCGGGCGCGATGGATTCGGTCGCCTATGCCGAGGCGGTCGAGGGGCTGGGCGCGCAGAACCGCTTCGACATCGGCGACGACGCGCTGACCGTCAACGCCCGCATGCTGACCGAGAATCGCGACCAGGCCGCCGACCTGCTGCGCGCGGCCCTGGTCGAGCCGCGCTTCGATGCCGATGCGGTCGAACGGGTGCGGGCGCAGTTGCAGGCGGTGATCCGCTCCGAGGCGACCGATCCGCAGAGCATCGCCACCAAGGAACTGGCCCGGCTGGCCTGGGGAGCGCATCCCTATGCGACCTCGATCAACGGCACCGCCGAATCGGTGGCGGCGCTGACCCGCGACGACTTGGTCGCGGCCAAGGACCGGGTGCTGGCCCGCGACCGCGTGGTCGTGGCCGCCGCCGGCGACATTTCGGCCGAGGACCTGGGCAAGCTGATCGACAAGGTGCTGGGCGGGCTGCCGGAAAAGGGCTCGGCGCCCTTGCCGCAGCCGGCCACGCTGGCGCTGAAGGGCGGCGTGACGGTGATCGACTGGGACAGCCCGCAGACCGTGGTGAGCTTTGCGCAAGCAGGCCTGCCGATGTCGGACCCGGATTATTTCGCCGCCTATGTCGCCGATCATATCCTGGGCGGCGGCGGGTTTTCCTCGCGCCTGATGGACCAGATCCGCGAGAAGCGGGGGCTGACCTATGGCGTCGGCACCGGCCTGGCCAACGGGCTTTACGGCGAGACCTGGCAGGGCGGCATGGCCAGCGCCAATGACAAGGTGGCCGAGGCGGTGGGCCTGATCCGCAGCGAATGGGACCGCTTCGCCGAGGGCGGCGTCACCGATAAGGAATTGAACGACGCCAAGACCTACCTGACCGGCGAATACCCGCTGCGCTTCGACGGCAATGGCAAGATTGCCGGGATTCTCGCCGGGATGCAGCTGATCGGCCTGCCCGCCGATTACGTCAACACCCGCAATGCCAAGGTCGCGGCGGTGACGGCGGCCGATGTGCAGCGCGTGGCGAAGCGGCTGCTGCATTCCGACCAGATCCGCTTCGTGCTGGTCGGTCGGCCCGAGGGGGTCACCGCCAGCGACTGACGGCGCGGTGGCTGGGGTATTTGAACAACAAAGAAGGCCGGAGCGAAGCGCGCGGGCGGCTGGCGAATCTGTGGCCGAGATGCTAGATCTGGGGGCATGAACAGTCACGCAAACAAGATGCGCCCTGTGATCCGGCAGCTGGACGAGGCCGCCGCCAACCGCATCGCGGCGGGCGAGGTGGTCGAACGTCCGGCCTCGGCGGTCAAGGAACTGGTCGAGAATGCGCTGGACGCCGGCGCGACGCGGGTGGATGTCGCCATCGCCAAGGGCGGCAAGGCGCTGATCCGGGTCCGCGACGACGGCTGCGGCATGACCGGCGACGACCTGCCGCTGGCGCTGGCCCGCCACGCCACCAGCAAGATCGACGGCAGCGACCTGCTGGACATCCGCAGTTTCGGCTTTCGCGGCGAGGCGCTGCCCAGCCTGGGCGCGGTCGGCCGGCTTGTGATCACAAGCCGCGCGCAGGGCTTCGAGGCGGCGCAGATCGCGGTCTCGGGCGGGCGCATCGGGCCGGTCAAGCCCGCCGCCGGCAATCGCGGCACCGTGGTCGAACTGCGCGACCTGTTCTTCGCCACCCCCGCCCGGCTGAAATTCCTGCGCAGCGAGCGGGCCGAGACCCAGGCCGTCGCCGAGGTCATCCGCCGCCTGGCCATGGCCGAGCCCTTTGTCGGCTTCACCCTGACCGACGAGGACGAGGGCAGGCTGCTGTTCCGCGCCGATGCCGAGCAGGGCGAGCTGTTTGGCGCCCTGCAGACCCGGCTGTCGCGGGTCATGGGGCGCGAGTTCATCGACAATGCCCTGCCCATCGGTGCCGAGCGGGACAGCATCAGCCTGACCGGCTTTGCGGCGCTGCCGACCTATTCGCGCGGTGCCGCCGTGGCGCAGCACCTGTTCGTGAATGGCCGGCCGGTGCGCGACAAGCTGCTGACCGGGGCGCTGCGGGCCGGCTATATGGACGTGCTGGCTTCGGGTCGGCATCCGGCGGCGGTGCTGTTTCTGACCTGCGAGCCGCATGCGGTCGATGTGAACGTGCATCCCGCCAAGGCCGAGGTGCGGTTCCGCGAACCCGACATCGCCCGCGGCCTGGTGGTCAGCGCCCTGCGCCACGCGCTGGCCGGCGCCGGGCATCGCAGTTCCACCACCGTGGCCACCGCGGCGCTGGCGGCGGCGCGGCCCGAACCGGCGCCGCGCCAATATCAGGCGAGCTATGCCCCGGCGCGTCCCTCGGGGGCGGCGATCGCGGCAAGCCTGGCCTTCCAGGCGCCTGGCTTTGCCGAGGCTCCGACCGCCCGCGTCGAGCCCGAGCCGGAAGTGCCGGCCGAGGATGCACCGCTAGGCGCCGCCCGGGCGCAGCTGCATGAGAACTGGATCATCGCCCAGACCGCCGGCGGCATCGTCATCGTCGACCAGCATGCCGCGCATGAGCGGCTGGTCTATGAGCGGCTGAAGGCGCAGGCCGAGGCGAATGGCATCGCAACCCAGGCGCTGCTGATCCCCGAGATCGTCGCGCTTTCCGATGCCGATGCGCAGCGCATCCTGTCCATTGCCGACGAGCTGGCCCGGCTGGGGCTGGTGATCGAGCCCTTCGGCGGCGGCGCCGTCGCGGTGCGCGAGGTGCCGGCGCTGGTCCGGCGGCTGGATGCGGCGCTGCTGATCCGCGACATCCTGGACGACCTGGCCGACCAGGGGGCCTCGGACCGGCTGCGGGCGCGGGTCGATGCGGTGCTGTCCTCGATGGCCTGCCACGGCTCGGTGCGCTCGGGCCGGCGCATGTCCGGCGACGAGATGAACGCGCTGCTGCGCGAGATGGAGCGCACGCCGAAATCCGGCCAGTGCAACCACGGCCGCCCGACCTGGATCGAGCTGAAGCTCTCGGACATCGAGCGGCTCTTCGGGCGATGATCGTCTCGCACCGGCATCGTTATGTCTTCGTGCATATTCCGAAAACCGGCGGCACCTCGCTGACCCTGGCGCTGGAGGCGCGGGTCGGAAAGGACGACATCATCCTGTCCGACACGCCCAAGGGCCGCAATCGCCGCAGCCGCGTCAAGGACGCGCCGGCGCGGGGGCGGCTGTGGAAGCATTCGACGCTGGCCGATATCGAGGGGCTGGTCGATCCGGCGATTTTTGCCGATTACCGGGTGTTCACGCTGGTCAGGAACCCTTGGGCGCGGGCGGTCAGTTACCACCGCTGGCTGCGCGGGCAGGGCTTCGACCACGCCTCGGTCCGGCTGGCCAAGACGCTGGAATTCCGCGATTTCCTGCGCCATCCGCTGACGCAGCGCCAGCTTGCGGTGCCGGCGCGGCATTACCTGACCGCCAGCACGGGCCCGGTCGCGGGGCTCTGCCTGCGGCTCGAACATCTGGACGCCGACCTGCCGGCGCTGGAGGCGCATCTGGGTTTCTCGCTGCGCCCTTTGCCGCACGAGAATCGCTCGGGCCACGGCGACTGGCGCGCGGCCTATGACGACGAAGGCGCCGCCCTGGTGGCGCGGCTGGCGGCCGAGGACATCGCCCGCTTCGGCTATCGCTTCGATCCCGATTGACCCCGGCCGCGCATGGCGCGACAGTGGGAAAGAGAGGTGCCGCCATGCTGGAAATCAGTCCCGAAAAACTTGCCCATGTCATCATCCGCGCCCGCGAATACGACAGCGGCGTCAACGCCTGGGCGCATAGCGGCCAGCGCACCGGGCGCGGCACCGAGACCGAGCTGACCGAGTTCATCGCCAGCCTGAACGAGGACGAGCAGGCCAGCCTGGTCGCCGTGATGTGGATCGGTCGCGACACCTTCGGCCCCGAGGACCTGGAGGAGGCCATCGCCACCGCCAAGGCCGAGCGCCGCAGCCCGACCGAGGATTACCTGCTGGGCGAACCGCAGCTGGCCGACTATCTGGAGGCCGGGATGGAGGCGCTGGGCATTTCCCCCGAAGCGGCCGAGGACGACTTGCAGCGCCCGGTCTAGCCAGGCTAGCGACCGCGCCGCGTCAGCCGCACCAGGCTGCCCGGATCGCCGTCGATCAGCACCAGGAGCGCGCCGTCCGGCGCCACCTCGATGTCGCGGACGCGGCCGATGCCCTCGGCCAGGCGCTGCTCGCCGGTGACGCGACCGTTTTCGATCTTCAGCCGCACCACGGCCTCGGCGCGCAGGCCGCCGATCAGCGCGTCACCCTGCCATTCCGGGAACATCGCGCCCTGATAGAAGGTCATGCCGCTGGGCGCGATCACCGGATCCCAGTAATAGACCGGCTGCTCCATCCCCTCTTGCGCCGTCAGCCCGGCGCCGATGGGATTGCCGTCATAGTTCTGGCCATAGCTGATGATCGGCCAGCCGTAGTTGCGGCCGGGCTGCGGCTGGTTCAGCTCGTCGCCGCCGTTCGGGCCGTGCTCGACGGTCCAGAGCCGGCCCTGCGGATCCAGCGCCGCCGCCTGGATGTTGCGATGGCCGAAGGACCAGATCTGCGGCTGGCCGCCGCCCTTAGCGAAGGGATTGCCCGACAGCGCCGCGCCGGTCGCGGGGTCGATGCGCAGCACCTTGCCCAGGTGGTTGTTCCTGTCCTGCGCGACCGGCATCTCGGGCGGCAGGCCGCGCTCTCCGGTGGTCACGAACAGCGCGCCGTCGCGGTCGAAGACCAGGCGCGAGCCGAAATGCTGCTGCGAATCGATGCCGGGCTGGCCTTCGAAGATCACCCTGACGTCTTCCAGCGCCGTGCCGTCCCGGGACAATCGGCCGGTGCCGACGGCGGTGCCGTTCTCGCCGCCCTGGCGCGGCTGGGAAAAGCTGAACCAGACCTGCCGGGTGCGGGCGAAATCCGCTGCCACCGCCACGTCCAGAAGGCCGCCCTGGCCGTCGTCGTCGACCGCGGGCAGACCCTTCAGCGGTGCGGAGAGCGTGCCCTCGCGGTAAAGCCGCAGGTTGCCCGGCTTTTCGGTGATCAGCAGGCTGCCGTCGGGCAGCAGCGCCATGCCCCAGGGGTCGTGCAGCCCTTCGACCAGCGGGGTCCGGGCCAGGCGCAGGGCCTGCGGCATGACCGGCGCCCGGGTCTGGCCCTGGAACGCCGGGGTCTGGCCCTTGGCGTTCGGCGGTGCGTCGTTGAAATCGGCCCGCGCGGCCGGGGCGGCCAGCATCAGCGCCAGCAGGGCAAGGGCCGCGGGGCGTCGCAATGGTGTCATGTCGTCGTCCTTTCTGCTGCGGCGCGCGCGGGGCGGCGCGGGTCTGCCACCCAACCCCGGGCGGCGCGGCTTGTTCCGATCCGGCGGGCCATTCAGTCGAGCCGCGCCAGATGCGCGGCGAATGTCGCCTCGGCGCGCGCCCATGGCCCCGGGCCGCCGCGGTCCAGTTCACCCAGCACCGGCAACAGTTGCGCGGCATAGTCGAGCGTGCTTTCGCGCGGCAGCAGCGAGGGCAGGTTGTCGATCGCCATCACGTCGAGCGGCGGCGCCTCGGCCACCCGCGTGACCGGCTGCGCCCAGTCGGTCACGCGGTCATAGACCTGCACCGGGTTGAAATCGCTGGAGGGGTCGCAGGCGACGTCGCCGATCACCGTCAGCAGCCGGCCGGGCTCGACCGCGTCGGGGGCGACGAAGACCGGCGTCTGCGGCCCGGCGAGGATGCAGTTGATGAAGAGCTCATGCGCCAGGATCTGCGGGAAGGGGCCGCCGCCCGCGGTCTCGGCCATGTCCCAGCGCATCGCCTGGACCCCCATCGCCGTCAGCAGCGCCAGGGCGCCGCCGCCGACCCGGCCGAGCGCACCGATGACCAGCGCGCACGGGCGCGGCGCGCCGGTCGCGTCGAGCTCGGCCCGCAGCTCGGCCTTCAGCTGCTCCTGCGTCGGCCAGGCCGCGACCGGGCCGCAGATGGTGCCGCGCCGCTGCGCCGCCCAGGCCTTCAGCGAGATGGCAGCCCCGGCGAAGCCCGCCCAATGGCCAAAGGCCGCCAGCCGCCGGCCGCTGTCGTCGGTCAGGTATTCCAGATCGAGCAGCCGCCCGCCGCCGTCGCGGAACCGGCGCAGCAGCGCCTGTCCGGCCGGCTGGCCCTTGAAGGCATGGCCGAACATGATGTGGCGGTGGACCAGCGGTCCGCCCGGAGGCAGCTCCTTCAGCCCGAAGACGATGGCATCGGCGGGGGCCTCGGACCAGCTGCCCGGGGCGGCGATCTCGGCCCCGGCGGCGGCGTAATCGGCGGTGGGCAGGATGCGATGCGGGCTATCCTCGACCGTGATGCGGAAGCCGCCTGCGCGGAGCTGGCGCGCGCCCTCGGGCGTCAGGCCGGCGCGCTGCTCGTTGTCGCGCGATTCGCTGCGAAGCCAGAGATGGACCATGGCGGGCTTCCTTTCGGGCGTCAGGGGAAGGGGGCGCGGGCGCCGGCCGGGGGGCGGCGGGCGCCCCGGAACGGGCCCTGCCCGGCGGCGTCGATGCGGGCGATGGCTGCGGCGATGGGCTCGATGATGACGGCCATGGCGAAGGCGGTGGCGTGGATCATGCGCAGGGCGTCCAGCGCCATGGCGACATGGCCGGGCCAGAACAGCAGGTCGCCGCGGCGGATCTCGCCGGAGGCGGGCGGGAAACCCGCCTGCTGCATGTCGCTGTCGCCCGGGCAGGCGATGGCGCAGGCCATGAGCGCGCCTTGCGCCAGGCCCGAACAGTCGATGCCGCAGCGGCTGTTGCCGCCCCACAGATAGGGCGTGCCGAGCAGCGTCTCGGCCACCGCCGCCGGGTCGGGCGCCGGCTGGTCGGCGATGTGCTGCTCCGGCACCCAGCCGCCGCGCGCCAGCCGGGCAAATCCGCCCTGCACGCCGGTCACCGACAGCCGCGCGCCCAGCGACAGCGCCATGGTCTCGGGCGTCTTGAGGTCGGGGCCGCTATAGACATGCGTCGCGGGGGCGCTGACGCGATGGGTGACCTGTGGCAGGTCGTGGTCCAGCGCCTCGGCCCGCAGCCAGCCGCAATAGCCGTCGGCCAGGGCCTGGACGAAGGCCCAGCCGTCCTGCTGGTCGATCACCACCAGTTCGGCGCCGAAATTCACCTGGCGGTCCCGGGTGCCCTGCGGCGCGCGGCACAGGTCGGCGCCCGGCACCGCCAGCCGCGCCGGGCGTCCGGCGGTATAAGCCGGGCGGGCCAGACGGCCGCGCAGGGATTCCAGCGCCACCCGCTCGGTCGCCGGGGTCAGGCGGCGGTCGAAGCCGGCGTTCATGCCAAAAGCTCCGGCAGCGCGTCGAGCAGCGCGCGCATGCCCTGGCCGGTGCCGCCCTTGGGCCGGCCTGGCGCGGCCGAGGGTTGCCAGCCGTAGATGTCGAAATGCGCATACCGCCCGGCGCCGGCGGCGAAGCGGCGCAGGAACAGCGCCGCGGTGATCGCGCCGGCAAAGCCGCCCGAGGGCGCGTTGTCGAGATCGGCGATGCCCGGCTCGATCATCGCCTCGTAGGGCTCCCAGAAGGGCAGGCGCCAGACCGGGTCGGCCGCAGCCATGCCCGCCGACTGGATCGCGGCGGCGGTGGCGTCGTCGTCGCAGAAGAAGGGCGGCAGCTCGGGCCCCAGCGCCACCCGCGCCGCGCCGGTCAGCGTCGCCATCGAGATCAGCAGCGCGGGCGCTTCCTCGGCGGCCAGCGCCAGGGCATCGGCCAGCACCAGCCGGCCCTCGGCATCGGTGTTGTTGATCTCGACCGTAAGGCCCTTGCGGCTGGTCAGGATGTCGCCGGGGCGGAAGGCATTGGCGGAGATGGCGTTTTCCACCGCCGGGATCAGCACCCGCAGCGACAGGCCCCGGGTCAGGCCAAGGCTCGCCATGGTCTCGGCCAGGCCCAGCACGTTCGCGGCGCCGCCCATGTCCTTCTTCATCAGCGCCATCGAGGCGGGGGGCTTGATGTCGAGCCCGCCGGTGTCGAAGCAGACGCCCTTGCCGACCAGCGTCAGGCGCGGGCCGCTGCCCGGGAAGCGCAGGTCGATCAGCCGCGGTTCCTGCGCGCCGGCGCGGCCGACGGCATGGATCATGGGGAAATTCGCGTCGAGCAGGTCGGCGCCGCGCGTCACTTCGACCGTGGCGCCGTGGCGGGCGGCAAGGGCGCGGGCGGCCTCTTCCAACTCCGCAGGCCCCATGTCCGAGGCCGGGGTGTTGATCAGGTCGCGGGCCAGGTATTCGCCCGCCGCCATGGCGAGCAGCCGGCGCGGCTCCACGCCCGCGGGGCAGACCAGCCGGGCGCGCGCCGGCTCGGCCGCCTTGTAGCGGTCGAAACGGTATTGCGCGAAAAGCCAGCCCAGGGCGGCCCGCCCGGCATCGAAGCCGTCGGGCAGGTTTTCCAGCCGCCAGGTCCCGGCCGGCAGCGCCTCGGCCGCGCGGGCCAGCGGGAAACGCTCGCGCCCCGGCGGCTGGTCTGCCGCGCCCAAGCCAAAAAGCGCGCCGGCCAGCGCGCCGTCGGCCGCGGGCAGCAGGCAGAGCTGCCCCGGCTTGCCGGCAAAGCCCTGCGCCCGGGCCCAGCTTTCGGCGAACGCGCCGAGCCCCGGGGGTAGCATGGGACCGGCATCGCCGCTATGCACCAGCCAGAGCGGCAGCGACGGGTCGGCGGGATCGGCAAATTCGGGAATCATCGGCAGGGCTCGTTATGGGTTTGCTTGCGCGCAGCCTAGCGTTCGGCGCGCGCGGGTCGCAAGTCACGACGGCGCGCCGGGATCCCAGATCTGGGTCAGCGAGCGGTTGCCGATCCGTTCCAGCCGCGCCACGGTCGAGCCGAGCGCCGTCGCATCCCGGCGTTCGGCGCAGGCGCCGACGTCGATCGCGACGCCCGCCAGCGTCACCAGCCCGACCTGCCAGGCCAGCCGCGACAGCTGGTCGGCATGGTTGACCACCGCGCCCAGGTCGCTTTCCTGCGCCGCCAGCACCGTGCGGCGCAGCGCCCGCGCCAGTTCCTCCAGCGCGGCGCCGATCACCTGGGCGGCGCAATCCTCGCCCAGTTCGCGGACGATCTGTTCCAGCCGCTGCAGGTCGATGCGAATGGCGTCGTTCATGGACAGGATGGCGATTTTCGACATTTCATCTTCCGGCAGCTGCGGCGGTCACGTCCGCGCAATCTGTCACCAATCCCTCAAGAAAAGGTTATGGGCGGTGCGCTAAACCTCTCGAACTTTATCGGTTCAGCGGTTATCAAACCGCACGAACGGTAGATGAGGAAGCCATGAACCAAGCCCGTCCACTGCCGAATTACCTGGTGCAACGCTATCACGGATGGCGGGCGACCGCCTTTCAGGAAAACCGCGTCTGGTATCGCCGCCTGGCCGAGGACGGCCAGCATCCGCGCGCCATGGTCATCGCCTGCTGTGATTCGCGGGTGCATGTGACCTCGATCTTCGGGGCCGATACCGGCGAGTTCTTCATTCACCGCAACATCGCGAATCTGGTGCCGCCCTATGCGCCCGACGGGCAGCAGCACGGCACCTCGGCCGCGGTGGAATATGCGGTGAACACGCTCAAGGTCGCGCATCTGGTGGTGGTGGGCCACACCAGCTGCGGCGGCGTGCAGGGCTGCCTGGCCATGTGCTCGGGCCATGCCCCGGAGCTGGAAGAGAAATCCAGCTTCGTCGGTCGCTGGATGGACATCCTGCGCCCCGGCTACGACCGCGTGGCCGAGCTGCCGCCCGAACAGCAGGTCCGCGCGCTGGAACGGCAGGCGGTGCTGGTGTCGCTGGAGAACCTGATGACCTTCCCCTTCATCAGGACGGCGGTCGAATCGGGCGACCTGTCGCTGCATGGCGTGCTGCATGACATCGCCGGCGGGCTGCTCGAACAATACGACCCCGCGGTGGACGCCTTCGTCGACATCGTCTGACCGGGCCCCGTCGCAAGGACCATGCCATGACCCTGCCGGATCGTTCCGCCATCGCGGCGATGGATGCCAGCGACCCGATGCGCGGCTTGCGCGACGCCTTCATCCTGCCCGAGGGCGAGGTCTATCTGGACGGCAATTCGCTGGGCCCGGCAACCCATGCGGCGCAAGCCGAACTGGCCCGGGCCGCGACGCAGGAATGGGCGCAGGGGCTGATCCGCAGCTGGAACAGCGCCGGCTGGTTCGACCTGCCGCTGCACCTGGGCGACCGCATCGGCCGGCTGGTCGGCGCGGCGCCGGGGCAGGTGGTGGTGGCGGACACAACCTCGGTCAATATCTACAAGGCCCTGCATGCCGCCTTGGCGCTGCGTCCGGGGCGGCGCAGCATCGTCGCCGAATCCGGCAGCTTCCCGACCGACCTCTATATCGCCGAGGGCGTGGCCTCGACCCTGCCCGGCACGCGGCTGCGGCTGGAGGGCGTCGATGCGCCGCGGATCGAGGACATGCTGGACGGCGACGTGGCGGCCGTGCTGGTCAATCACGTGAACTACAAGACCGGCGCCCTGCGCGACATGGCGGCGCTGACGGCGCGGATCCATCAGGCCGGCGCCCTCGCCATCTGGGACCTGTGCCATTCCGCCGGTGCCCTGCCGGTCGCGCTGGACGCGGCCGAGGCGGATTTCGCCGTCGGCTGCACCTATAAATACCTGAACGGCGGGCCGGGTTCGCCGGCCTTCATCTATGTCGCGACGCGGCACCAGGACCAGGCGCGGCAGCCGCTCAGCGGCTGGTGGGGGCACGCGCGGCCCTTCGCCTTCGAGACCGGCTTCCAGGGCGATCCCGGCATCCGCCGCTTTCAATGCGGCACCCAGCCCATGCTGTCGATGCGGGCGCTGAAGGGCGCGCTGGAGGTCTGGGACCGGGTCGACATGCAGGCGCTGCGCGCCAAAAGCGTGGCGCTGACCGAACTGTTCATCCAGTTGGTCGAGGGGCTTTGCGCGGGCTGCGGCCTGGTGCTGGAATCGCCCCGCGATCCGGCGCTGCGCGGCAGCCAGGTCGCGTTCCGGCACGACCATGCCTTTGCGGTGATGCAGGCGCTGATCGCGCGCGGCGTCATCGGCGATTTCCGCGCGCCCGCGACGCTACGCTTCGGCTTCACGCCGCTTTACACGCGCCACATCGACGTGCTGGACGCCGCCGAGACGCTGGCCGATGTGCTGGCGAGCGAAAGCTGGCGCGACCCGCGTTTCGCGCTGCGCACGGCGGTGACCTGAGGGCGCTCAGCCCGGCGGGCAGACCCGGACCTCGGTGCCCCATTCGGCGCAGCGCCGGGCCAGATCCTCGGGCAGCGGACGGTCGGTGAAGACCGCGTCAAGCTCGGACAGGCTGCCGATGCGGGCGGGCGCCGGGCGGCCCAGCTTGGAATGGTCGGTGACCAGGAAGGCATGGCGCGACTGGCGCAGGATCGAGCGGCTGACCCGCACCTCGGCCAGGTCGAAGTCCAGAAGGTCGCCGTCATGGTCCAGGGCCGAGGTGCCGATCACCGCGTAATCGACCTTGAACTGCTCGAAGAACTGCGTCGTCAGCTCACCCACCAGCCCGCCGTCCGAGCGCCGCAGCGCGCCGCCCGCGACCATGATCTCGCAGCCCGGATTGGCCAGCAGGATATTGGCGACATTCATGTTGTTGGTGACGACGGTGATGTTGGAGTGATGCACCAGCGCCTGGGCCACCGCCTCGGTCGTGGTGCCGAGGTTCAGGATCAGGCTGCAATTGTCGGGAATCTCGGCGGCGCAGGCGGCGCCGATGGCGGCCTTGGCCTCGGCATGCATGCGCCGGCGCGCCTCATAGCCCAGGTTCACCGCCCCGGCGCGCGGCACCGCGCCGCCATGAACGCGGTCCAGAAGCCCGGCCTCGGCCATTTCGCCCAGGTCGCGGCGGATCGTCTGCAGCGTTACCTCGAACCGCTGGGCCAGGTCGTCGACCAGCACCCGGCCCTCGGCGCGGGCGAGTTCAAGGATTTCGCTCTGGCGGATGCTGAGGGCCAAGGGGCTCTCCATGGCTGGAACGGTTTCACCTTAGGCGAAGCGCGGGCGCGCGCAAGCGTTCCCTACGCCGCGATGCAGCGGCGCCGATGTTCGGATGCGGGCCGAACCGGGGCGAAACGAAAGCCGCTTGACCCCGCGGCAGGGGCGGTGCAGCCTGCCGCCGGTTTTTCAAGGACAGGCCCCCATGACCCCCATCGCGCCCTTCGCCTTTGCCCTGCCGGCCCGCATCGCCTTTGGCCGGGGCGAGGCGCAGAAGGCGCCGGCGGCGATCCGCGCGCTTGGGCCGCGCGGCGTGCTGGTGCATGGCGCGAACCCGGCCCGCGCGGCCTGGCTCTTGCAGGCGCTGCGGGCCGAGGGGGCCGAAGTCCTGCCCATCGCCTGCGGCGCCGAGCCGACGATGCCGATGCTGGAGGAGGCGCTGGCCCGCGCCAAGACTTTCGGCGCCGACTGGGTCGCGGGTCTGGGCGGCGGCGCGGTGCTGGACTTGGGCAAGGCGCTGGCCGGGCTGATCCCGGCGCCGGGCGGCATCATGGACCATCTCGAGGTCGTGGGACGCGGGTTGCCGCTGGCGGCGCCGCCCTTGCCCTATGTCGCGCTGCCGACCACCGCCGGCACCGGGGCCGAGGCGACGCGCAATGCGGTGATCGGCCTGCCCGAACATGGCCGCAAGGTCTCGATCCGCGACGAACGCATGCTGCCGCGCCTCGCCATCGTCGATCCGGCGCTGACCGATGGCTGCCCGCGCGGCGTGACGCTGGCCTCCGGCCTCGACGCGCTGGCGCAGGTGATCGAGCCTTATGTCTCGGCCAAGGCCACGCCCTTCACCGATGCGCTGGTGCGGCCGGTGATCCTTCCGGGCCTGCGGGCGCTGAAGCAGCTGATGGAGGAGGAAGACGCGCAGGCGCGCGATACCATGGCCTGGACCAGCCTGTGCGGCGGCATCGCGTTGGCGAATGGCGGGCTTGGCGCCGTGCATGGCCTTGCGGGCGTGATCGGCGGCGTGACCGCGGCCCCCCATGGTGCGATCTGCGGCGCGGCTCTGGGCCCGGTGCTGGCGATGAACCGCGACCACGCCCCGGACCCGGCCCGCGTCGAGGAAATCTGCCGCGCCATCGCCGAGGGTTTCGGCGGCACGGCGGCCGATGCGCCGCGGACCCTGGCGAGCTGGGCGCGCGCCGCCGGCCTGCCGGGCCTGCAGGCGCAGGGGCTGGACCCGGCGCGGCACCAAGCGGTGGCCGAGGCCTCGCTGGCCAGTTCCTCGATGAAGGGCAATCCCTTCGCGCCCTCGGTCGCGCAGCTTTGCGAGGTTCTGCGCAAGGCCGGCTGATGACCGAGAAACTGCTGTTCCAGGCGCGCTATCCCGCCACCCTGTCCTGCCTGATCCGCGATCTAACCTGCACCCGGGCCGAGATCTGGAGCTTCGACGATGCGCCCACCCGCCGCGCCACCGAGCTGGCGCTGGCCCGGCGCGGCGTCAAGGCGCGCTGCCGCTCGGCGCTGAAGCCGCTGCTGCACGCCTTCCTGGAGGAAATCGAGACCGCCGGCCTGGCCGAGGCCAGCATCACCTGCCCGTGCCACCCCGAGGCCGCGCCGGGCCGCTTCCTGCTGGAGGCCTATCCGCTGCCGGCGCTGTTCCCGCTGACCGCCTTCGATTTCCACGAAGGCCCGGACAGCGCCGCGATGCCGGCCTATCGCGTCAGCCTGGGCTATGTCTCGGGCGAGCGGCGCGAGGTCACGGTGCTGGCGCCGAACCGGATGCACCGCGACCAGTCGGGCCATCCGGCGCTGTCGCCCTGCGGCTGGCTGGTGCAGGACGGGCAGGGCGGGCCGCTGCTGACCGATTGCGAGGCGATCTTCCGCGATGCCATGCGCTGCCTGGCCACCCAGCCCTGGCTCTCCGAGCCGTTCTTTCAGCGCCTCGACATCGCGGTGACGCTGCCGGTGCGCGACCGGGCGCTGGGGCATGGCGACGAGGCGGTCTCGGTCATCGAGGCGCTGCACGAGGACCTGTATTTCTCGGCGCTGGACCAGTTCCGGCAGCGGCTGGCGCGTCCCGCGGGCGACCGCAGCCTGCGGCCGGGCCAGATCGTGCCCAGCGTCCGCCATGGTCCCGACCACAGCCTGCGCATCGCGACCCGGCCTTGGGACAGCGGCCCGGCCGATCCCGGCCAGCAGGCGCTGGACGATGCGCGCGAGCCGCTGTCGTCCGGGCAGATCGCCGAGGAATTGGCGCGGCTGCCGGGCCGGCGCTTCCAGGCGCATTCGACCGCCGGGCGGGCGGTGCCGGCGCTGTATCTGCCGGGGCGCGACCGGGCGATGATGATCTCGGCCGGGCAGCACGCGAACGAGGTCTCGGGGCCGGTCGGCGCCTTGCGGGCGGCGCGCGACCTGGCGCGGCGCGAGGGCGCGCATTTCACGCTCTGCCCGCTGGAAAACCCCGACGGCTATGCGCTGCGCCAGGAGCTGGCGCGCGACAATCCGCGCCACATGCTGCATGCCGCGCGCTACACCGCGCTCGGCGACGATCTGGAATATCGCGATGCGCCCCGGGCAGAGGCCGAGATCCGCGCCGTCGCGCATCACCTGTCGGGGGCGCTGCTGCATGTCAGCCTGCACGGCTATCCGGGGCATGAATGGCTGCGGCCCTTCAGCGGCTATGTCCCGCGCGGCTTTGAAAGCTGGACCATGCCGCGCGGCTTCTTCCTGATCCCACCATCCCGGCTGGGGCGCCATCGCCGCCCGGCTGGCCGAGGCGGTCGCGGCCCGGCTGCGTCAGGTGCCCGGCCTTGCGGCGCGCAATGCCGCGCAGCTGGCGCTGGCCCGCCAGCACGGGCTTGCCCATGAGGCGCCCGGCGGCTTTGCCCGCGTGCTGACCGAGGATGCCCGCGCCGCGACGCCGCTGCTGCTGATCACCGAATACCCCGACCAGACCCTGCTGGGCGATGCCTTCACCGCCGCGCATGAGGCGCAGCGCGCCGCCGTGATCGCCGCCTATGACGCGCTGCAAGAGCTGGACCTGGCCGACCGCCCGCTCGCCTGAGGCGCGAAATTCGCCAAGACAAAAGCGGCATATCCGCCTATCCTGCTGAAACGGAAGGGCTCTCGGGGACTGCCGACCGGGGCCGCCTTGGTTCGGGAGAGCGTGTCATGGTTGAAGAGGCCACCGGCGAGGTGCGTTTCGCCGTCGTGCTTTACGGCGGCGTCTCGCTTGCCATCTACATGAACGGCATCGCGCAGGAACTGCTGCGCATGGTGCGCGGCAGCTCGAACCTGCCCGATACGGCGCTGGACGAGGGCGAGCGGATCTATCGCGATCTGTCGCGCGCCCTGGCCGGCCCGCGCGGCGGGCGCAAGCGCTTCGTCATCGACATCATCTCGGGCACCTCGGCCGGCGGCATCAACGGCGTGGCGCTGGCCAAGGCGCTGGTGGTCGGCAGCCGCGACATGGCGGTGCTGCGCAAGGCCTGGACCGTCGATGCCGACATCGACAAGCTGCTGAACGACGGCGCCGGGACGCTGAACCCCTTTGCCCCGACCGAGTCGCTTCTGGACGGCGCACATATGTATGACGTGCTGCTGGAAACCATCGCGGCGATCCGCGGCGACGATCAGCCGCTGGCGGAAATGGTCGACCTGTTCGTGACCGCCACCGACCTGCGCGGCGTGCCGGCGCCAATCCACCTGACCGGCGCACGGCTCGAGGAAAAGGTCCACAAGACCGTCTTTCACTTTGCCTTCGAGCAGGAGCGGCACAACGATTTCACCCCGGATAACGACGCCATGCTGGCCTTTGCGGCGCGCTGCACCTCGTCCTTTCCGGTGGCCTTTCCGCCGATGCGCTTTGCCGACATGCCGCATGGCGCCAAGGACCAGGCGTTCAGCCGCTTCTTCCGCAAGGGGCTGGCGGATTACGACCAGCGCATCTATGCCGACGGCGGCTATCTGGACAACCGCCCCTTTAGCCATGCGATCGACCTGATCCCGTTCCGCCCCACCACCCTGCCGGGCGAACGCAAGCTGCTGTTCGTCGACCCCTTCCCGGCGCCGCGACCCGAGCGCGACGAGAGAACCGGCGTTCTGCGGCCGCAACCGCCCGAGCCGGTCGATTTCCTGCAGAACGCCCGGCTGGCCGCCTCGACCCTGCCGCGGACCGAGGTGATCCGCGACGACATCCGCACCATCACCCGGATGAACAACCGCCTGGAACGGCTGGGCACCCTGCAGGCGCGCTGGAAGCAGGACAAGGGCCATATCCATCGGTCTGCGCATGAGCAGCAATTGCGCGAAAAGCCCCGCGACTTGACCGAACTGGACCTGGCCGACCTGCTGACGGGCCGGGACTATGGCGACAGCTATGCGCTTTATCACCACCTGCGGGTCTATGACACGACCGACAGCCTGACCGCCATCGTCGCCCGGCTGGCGGGCTATGCGCCGGACTCGGACGAGGCGCTGTATCTGCGCCAGATCCTGCGTGCCTGGCGCGACCGGCATTTCTCGGCCTATCGCGAGGATGGCCGGGAGACCGAGAACGCCTTCCTGTCGCGCTATGATATCGGCTTCCGGCTGCGACGGCTGATCCACCTGCGCCGGCAGATCGACGACAGGCTGGACGCGGACAATCTGCCGGCACCGCAATCCCCCGCGCTGCTGCGCGCGGCCCGCAAGCTGGTCGAGCGCGAACTGGTCGCGGTGCGGCGCCTGGCCGACCCGCGCGAGGCCGATGCCGCAAAGCTCTTGACCCCGGACGAGATCGCGCGGCTGACCGCCGAGATCGCGGCCCATTACAGCGAGGCCATGCAGCAGCCGACGCTGGAAAAACGCTACGGGCTGGCGCGCAGGGTCTATGAACAGCCGGCGATCCGGCCGCTGGTCGACCGGGCGCTGCGGCAACTCGGCACCGACATGCGGCGGGAATTCGACAAGGGCAGCGCCCGCATCCGCGAGGGGCTGCACGACCTGCCGGACATCCTGGCCGATTACGAGGATTTCCACTGGCACGACGTGATGACCTACCCCTTCCTCGAAGGCTCGGACGTGCAGGAACATGCCCAGGTCGAGGTGTTCCGCATCAGCCCGGCCGACAGCGCCTTGAACCCGCGGCCCGCGAAGCTGGCCGGCATCGCGGTCGGCGCCTTCGGCGGCTTCCTGAACCGCGACTGGCGCGAACACGACATCCTCTGGGGCCGGCTCGACGGGGCCGAGCGCATCGTCGCCGCGCTGATGTCGGACCGCCCGTCCGAGGAACGCCGGCTCTGGACCGACCGGCTGCAGAACCGCATCCTGGCCGAGGAATATGCCGACAAGCCCGGCCAGACCCGCCGGCTGGCGCTGCTGAAGGCCAAGCTGCGCGACGCCCAGATCGACGAGGACGCCTTCGAGGACACCGCCGCCCGCGCGCTGGGGGTCAAGGATGCCCCGGCACTGGACCTGGGGCGGTTTCGCGACAATTACAGCGAGCTGAAGCCGATCGGGCCGCGCGCGCCGCAGATCGCCGGCTGGAGCAGCCGCAGCATGGCGATCCTGTCGCGGATGATCGACGACCTGCCCGACGACGGCATCCTGGGCATGCTGGGCGCCCGGGCGGCGGCGGCGCTGCGGGCGGGCGGCGGGCTGATCTCGGGCTTCACGCGCTTTGCCATGCCGGGCAGCTATCGGCGCATGGTCGCGGACAAGCTCTTGTATCTGGCCATGTTCGCCGGGCTGCTGGTCGGGTTTCTCGGCTGGTGGACCGGCTCGGATATTGCCCGGGCGGGCTGGCTCGTGCTGGTCCTGTCGGTGGCGGTCTGGCTGGTGCTCTATTCCTTCGGCCGCTGGCTGCGCGGCCGCGGCACGCTGCCGCAGGCGCTGCGCTGGTTCCTGGGGCTGATCGCCATCGGGCTGATGGCAACCGGCCTCGTCACCGTCGCAAAATCTCTGCTCGGCTGACGCAGGCCGGGTCGCAAAATCGCATCCTTCCGTCGCAAAACTGCCCGGCTCCGGCGGGGAACGGCCTGAAAAAGGTTGCGAAAATGGCAAGACATGCGCGGCCGGAACCGGGCAAGCCTCAGCCAAGGTATGGGTTTGCAGGTCTCGGTGCCTGCGCTATCCGCAATGGCGGTCGGAACGAACCGGCCAGCAGGGGCGGAAAGCGAAGGAGGATAGTGTATGACGGCAGAAATCATTGACGGGAAGGCGTTTGCCTTGGGCTTGCGGGGGCGTGTTGCCGATGCGGTTGCGGGTCTTGCGGCGCGGGGGATCGTTCCGGGGCTGGCGGTGGTGCTGGTGGGCGAGGATCCGGCCTCGGAGGTCTATGTCAGGAACAAGGGCATCCAGACCCGCGAGGCCGGCATGGCCTCCTGGGAGCACAAGCTGCCGGCCGAGACCGGGCAGGCGGAGCTGCTGGCGCTGGTCGGGAAACTGAACGCCGACCCGGCGGTGCATGGCATCCTGGTGCAGCTGCCGCTGCCCGCGCATATGGATGCCGAGGCGGTGATCAACGCCATCGAGCCCTCCAAGGACGTCGACGGCTTCCACATCCTGAACGTGGGCCTTCTGGGCACCGGGCAGAAGAGCATGGTGCCCTGCACGCCCTTGGGCTGCCTCTTGATGCTGCGCGACCGGCTGGGCGATCTCTCGGGGCTGAACGCGGTCGTGGTCGGGCGCTCGAACATCGTCGGCAAGCCGATGGCGCAGCTCTTGCTGGGCGACAGCTGCACCGTCACCATCGCGCATAGCCGCACGAAGAACCTGGCCGAGGTCTGCCGCAGCGCCGACATCCTGGTCGCCGCCGTCGGCCGGCCGCGGATGATCCCCGGCGACTGGGTCAAGCCCGGCGCCACGGTGATCGACGTCGGCATCAACCGCATCGAGGAGGACGGCCGCACCCGGCTGGTCGGCGACGTGGACTTCGACAGCGCGGCCAAGGTCGCCGGCGCCATCACCCCGGTGCCGGGCGGC